>DASYTX010000095.1:0-2271 GCA_036001865.1 Terriglobales bacterium | reverse complement strand
CCGGTCGATGATCACCAGCGACAACGCCTCGCCTTTGACGTCCACGCCTTCCCAGAATGACGCGCTCCCCAGCAGCACCGCATTGCCGAGCTTGCGGAAGCGCTCCAGCAGCTCGGTGCGCGAGCCATCTCCCTGCATCAGCAGAGGATACTCCATGCCCATGCGCTTCATCCCGGTCTCCATCAATTCGCGCGCTTCTCGCATTGCTCTGAGGCTGGTGAAGAGTAAGAAGGTCCGCCCTTCCGCGGCCTCGATCACCGGCAGCGCCGCGTCTACCACCGCCCGGGTGTAGCCCTCCGAGTTCGGTTCCGGCAGTTTCTCGGGGACATAAAGCAGCGCCTGGTTCTGGTAATCGAAGGGGCTTTCCCAGAATGCGGTGGCCGCCTCGTCCAGGCCCATCTCGCGCTGATAGTGAGAGAAGTCGCCGCCAACCGACAGCGTCGCGGAAGTAAAGATCCACGCGCGCGGATGGCCGCTGATCTGGCGATGGAAGATGTCCGCGATCGAGAGCGGCGTCGCATTCAGGTGCACCGAATGGGGAAACACTTCGACCCAGCGCACTCGCTCGCGGTCCTCTTCCTCCTGCCAGCGGCCGAGGCGATCCAGCATCTCCATCGCCCGTATCCAGCAGTTGTGCAGCCCCTCGGAGCGATCGGCCTGCGACTTCAGCACCCCCGCAAGCTCGGTGAGCCGTGTCACGGCCACGTTCAATGCGTCTGTAAAGTCGCGATTTGCCGCGGCCTGCGCGTAAGGCTGGCGGCCGATGTCGTCGCGCACTTGCAGCCGCAGGTCGCGCGCCGCTTTTTCCAGTTGCGAAGCAGCATCCGCCAGCGCCGGATTGTCTTTGGCCGAAGTTGCAGCTTCCATACGGGTGTCACGCCCCAGTTCGATGAGTTGATGGGTGGAAACAGTTTCGCCGAAAAACAAACTGGCGGTCTCGGGAAGCTGGTGCGCCTCGTCGAAGATCACGGTGTTGCACGCGGGCAGCAGCTCCGCCACGCCCTCGTCGCGCAGCACCACGTCGGCGAAAAACAGATGATGGTTCACCACCACCACGTCCGCTTCCATCGCCTGCTTGCGTGCCTCCATGACGAAGCACTGTTTGTAATTCGGGCAATCGCCGCCGAGGCAGTTTTCCCGGGTCGAAGTCACCTGCGGCCAGACGGTCGCGTCCTCCGGCACTTCGGCCAGTCCACTGCGATCCCCGGTCTTGCTGGTCCTGGCGTAGGACTCTACGCGCGCCAGGTACACCACATCGTCGCGGTCGAGGAAGCGGCCATCGTTCTTGGCACGCTCCAGGTGGTAATGGCAGACATAGTTCGCCCGACCCTTGAGCAGTGCCACTGTCACCGGCGCCTGCAGCGCGTTGCGCACCATTGGGATGTCGCGGCTAAACAACTGGTCCTGCAGTGTCTTGGTGCCGGTGGAAATGATCACCTTGCCGCCCTTGGCGAGCGCCGGCACCAGGTAGGCAAACGTCTTGCCGGTACCCGTGCCGGCCTCGGCGATCAGGACGCTGTGCTTTTCGATCGCCTGCTCGACCGCCTGCGCCATCTCAACTTGCTGCCGACGCAGGCGGTAGCCGGAAATGGCTGAGGCAAGCGGGCCGGAATCGGAAAAGAATTGTTCGAGCTGCAGTTCGGTGTCCCTCGGACCGTGCACAGCGGGCTGGCGACTGCCCGCCCGCCGCGGTTAAGGACGTCAGTGTAGATCATCGTCGTGCTGCAGTCAGAGTGCCCAAGCAATTTCCCCCCGTTAGGCAGGCGTGGAATTATTCTCAGCATTCTTGCCCGGAGTTTCGTATGCTTGTTGTCTCTTACGGATAGGAGGTCACATCATGGCGACCCCAAACCGAAAATATCCCACGCAGCACTGGATTGTGCGATTTTTGCCGCTTGAAACGCTGAAGCAGGCGCAAGACCTCGCGCAAAGATTCCAGGAAGTAGAGGGGTTCCGGCTCTACGTCCTCGAGCGAAAGCGGCTTGTGATTCCAGCCGTGCTGTTCATTGTCCTCATCAGCATTGCGTGCGCCGCAGGGACTGTCGTGTTTCTTGCGGGATCGTACTCACTTCTCACGCTCCCGGCGCTTCTCCTGGCGCCTGTGATCCTCGTCGGAAGCCTGTTCGTCCAGATGTATGTCTTTTTCTACTGGCTCGAGAACCGGGCCCTGGCGCGAGCACTCGGACATCGTGCCAAGCCCACGCAGGGAAAGCTTGCGGCGTGGCTACTGAAAAAGTTGGGTGTGGACATGGGCACGTTCCCGCCCGTGCC
>DASYTX010000094.1:0-1850 GCA_036001865.1 Terriglobales bacterium | reverse complement strand
CGCCCGCACCCGGGGCAGGCGGTGACCTGGGGGGTGAAGCTGCGGATCCCGAGCGATTGCAGGATCTGCTGCGCAACGCGTACTTCCTCCGTGCGGTCGCCGCCGGGAGCGGGCGTGAGGGAGACGCGGATAGTGTCGCCGGTGCCCTCCTGTAGCAGCACAGCCAGGGCCGCGGCGCTGCTGACGATCCCCTTCGCGCCCATGCCGGCCTCGGTCAGCCCGAGGTGGAGCGGGTATTGGCAGCGCGTGGCCAGCTCGCGGTAGACGTCGATCAGGTCCTGCACCGCGCTGACTTTTGCGCTGAGAACGATCTGGTCCGGCCGCAGGCCGTACTTCTCCGCGGCGGCCGCAGAGTTCAGCGCGCTCACCACCATGGCTTCCATGGTGACTTCGCGGGCGTCGCGGGGGTCGGGCAGGCGGGAGTTCTCGTCCATCATGCGGGTGAGCAGCGCCTGGTCGAGCGAGCCCCAGTTCACTCCGATGCGCACCGGCTTCTGGTTGGCGACGGCAACTTCGATCATGGTGCGGAAGTTGTCGTCATCCTTACGGCCAATGGAGACGTTCCCGGGGTTGATGCGGTACTTGGCCAGGGCGCGGGCACACGCAGGGTACTTCTTCAGCAGAATGTGGCCGTTGTAATGGAAGTCGCCAATGATGGGGGCGTGGATGCTCTGGCGGTCGAGTTCGTCTACGATGCGCGGCACAGCAGCGGCAGCGGCGTCGTGGTTGACGGTCACGCGGACCAGTTCCGAGCCCGCGCGCGCCAACTCGGCCACCTGCTGGACGGTCGAGGGCACGTCAGCGGTGTCGGTATTGGTCATCGACTGGACGGCGACGGGCGCGTCCGAGCCAATGCGCACTCCGCCGACGCTGGCGCTGCACGTCTTTCTGCGCTGGATTGCTGCCATTCGGAAGTTAGTGTAGCACGCGGTAAATGGGCGGGTGGCCAGGCGCTAGAACCTAGATCCCTCGCTCGTGCTCCCTCGTCCGCCGTGCGGACTCGGCTCGCGCGGCTCGGGATGACAGGGGCTGTATTCATGGCACTGGGCTAAAGCCGTGCCCCTTTCAAAAAACTTCTAGCGTGAAAAACAAAGGCCCGGTCGAGGGCGACCTGGCGACAAAGAAACCTTGGCGTTTACGGCAGGAACTTCCCCAATCCCGGCAGCTTGCTGAAGTCGTTGTAGATCACCACGACAGCGAACAAGATAAGAAACAGGAACGCCGCCTGGTAGATGCGCTCCTTGATGCGCAGGCTGATGTCGCGCCGCATGACGCTCTCGATCAGCAGCAGCAGGATGACCCCGCCGTCGAGGATGGGGATAGGGAACAAATTAAAGATGCCGAGGTTCAGGCTGATGGCGGCCATCAGCGCCAGTAACGGCGTCCAGCCCTCCTGACGCCAGGCCTCGCCCGAGGCGCGGCCGATGCCGATGGGGCCGTCGATGTGCTTCATGGAGACTTCGCGCTTCACCAGCTTCTGTACCAGTTCCAGGATAAGAAAGGAGTAGCGCTTGTTCTGCTCGATAGACTTCTTCACCGCGGGGACGAAGGACAGCTCATCCACGTGTATTGGGTTGGAGCGGAAGCCAATACGGTACTGTTTGTTGCCGTTTGGCAACTCCGTAAGCACCGGCGTAATGGTGAACTTCATCTCCTTGCCGTTGCGCAGCACCGTAACTTCCACCGGCCTATCTTTGGTCTGCTGCAGGTAGTGGATGACGGCACGCATGGAATGCATGGTAATGCCGTCCACGGCGATGACCTCATCGCCGACCTGCAGGCCGGCCTTGGCCGCCGGCATGTCGGGCTCAAGCTCGGTGACCGTATTGGGTTCCTGCGGCACCCAGCCG
>DASYTX010000093.1:0-5257 GCA_036001865.1 Terriglobales bacterium | reverse complement strand
CCAAAGAGCGGGCTTCCAGGGGCGGCTCTTAAACTGCTATTGGTGGACCGGACGGGATTTGCACCCGTGACCTCCGGGTTACTATAAGCCGCCTTGCCGATTCAATCCGGCGCTCTCCTGGCTGAGCTACCGGCCCACACGCTTTCATTATTTTACCCGAGGTAGGCAGCGATTTTCGTGGGTTTGTCAAAAGGATAGCGTTTCCGAGGATTATGTCCCGCGGCATTCTCCGTGTCTCTGTGCCTCCGTGGTGAATCGCGCATGTCGCAGCACCTACGCGCCCGCCCGCCTGCGGTGCTCTTTCAGGATGCAGCGGTCCATCACCACGAACACCCCGGCCTGGCGCGCCTTCTCTGCCGCGGCCTCGTGGATGACGCCTTCCTGCAGCCACACTGCCGGCAGCTTCAGATCGATGACCTGGTCCACAATCTCGGGCACGAACTCTGGCCGGCGGAAGACGTCCACAATGTCAATCTTCTCCGGCACATCACGCAGGGACGCATACGACTTCTCTCCCAGCGCGCTGTCGATGGTCGGGTTCACAGGGATGATGCGATAGCCCTGCTGCTGCAGGTAGGCGGCGACGCCGTGACTCGGCCGTAGCGGGCCGGATGACAGTCCCACCACCGCAATGGTCTTCGCCTGCTTCAGAAGCTCGCCAATGGGATCGGTGCCCACGGTGCGCTCAAATCAGTCCCGCTTCTGGGGGCTGGTCTTCAGCTTGTAATTCTTCATCGCCAGTTTGCGGATGGTGTCGGAGACGTTCTTGTTCATGGACAGCGCTCTGAGGTCGTTGATGAGCAGGTGGTTCAGCAACGGCAGCCCGATATCGATGGGCGTACGCGGGTTGCTGGCCAGCGCTTTGACCACGCCATACATTTTGATGAACTTGCGCTTCATGGCGATGCCGCGCAGCACACACTCCTGCACGTTCTTCATGGAGGCAAAGGTTTCAACCTCATTCTCCGTCAGCTTGGGCGACTCGAGCACGGCGGTGGCTACGACCCGGGTGCCGTCGCGGATCAGGATGAAGCGCTCCTCGCGATTGCCCTTGAGGGCCAGTTGCACGCGTTCCCCCACGCTCAGGCGCGCGATCTTGGTTAAGGTAGAGATGCGCTCGCGCAGCTTCGGGTCGTCATGGTTCTGCGCAAGATGCAGCTCCAGGGCAGGCGCGACAGTGGTCATGGACACCTCTGTGCCGGCCTCTGACGTCGCTGGGCCCTCGGCATCCCCAAAGCCCAGATCCAGAATGTCACCCACGAGCTGGAACGGCTTGCCCTCTTCGGCGGCAATCTCCTCCGCGTGCTCGATCTCGTACTGCGACTTGCGGTCCTCTTCCTCGGACACGCTGGCGCTTTCGCCCAACCCATGCAGCGCTGCCTGCAGGCGCTCCAGCTCCTCTTCGCGCAGATACTGGTTGCTGGCCAGGGCATGCAGCAGGTTGGCTGACTTGTTGACGCGCGGGCTGACCAGCATCATCTCCGCGATCTCGCGCGACGCCGCCTGCGCCATCTCCAGCAGTTGCGATTCGGGCACGGCGGGATTTTCCAGCAGCGCCGGGAGCAGGCGCGGCCGCCAGTTCTCGGGCGCCATGAAGTAGTCGAGCACCGGACGCGAGGTGCTGGGATCAGAGGCGGCGGCCAGCGAAGACTCTTCGTCCCAGCCCGCCAGGGTCATGCGGGCCTGCTCGGAAAAAACCGGGTTGTGGGTGAGGTGGACCAGGATTTCGATCATCTCCGCCGCCGGCAGAGCCAGCGCGCCACGGGAGGCAGCGCGCATCATGTTCGACGGGACCGCCGACTGGCGGATCAGGTCAAGCATTCGCGGCATGAGCGGGTCACCGCTGCACGCCCTCGGCAGTGAACACCAGGGTCGTGACCTGGTTGTCGCCTGCTATCGGCGGCAGCACCCTGCCATTGTGCGACAGCTCGAGCCCCGCAGCGTTACCCATTTTGAGCACTACCCGCTTGCGCGCCCGTATCACGCGCTCCGCCGGGGCGCTGATCATGCCCTCGCTCTGTACCTTGCCGTCGGCCATGATGGAGATCCAGGAGTCTTTCTTCGCCCGGATCGCGACCTGGAATTCACGCTTGGGCGCGGGCTTGGGCGGATCGGCGGTAGTCGGGGCAGCGTCCGTGGCCGGGGGCGGCACGGTCGCCGGCGTTTCGGAAGCTGGTGGCGGCGGTTCCGAAGCCGGGGTCTGCGTCGCTTCTACGGTGGGTTCGTTCGAAACAGCCAGCGAGGCTGGAGCGACATCATTTTCGTTGACCGGAGCCGGTGTAGGCGTGGCGGGGGCTTGCTCGATTCTCGTGCTGGGCTCGTTGGCGGAGACCGCGGGCGGCTGCCTAACGTCGGCCCAAGCCTGCACCACCACCCTTTTGGCCGCGGGATAAAGCTGGGCCGCGCCGAATATCAGCAGCGCCAGTACTCCCACGATGGCCAGCGCTTTTCCGTTGGGCAGCGCGAGAGATGGCGCCGGGCCGCGCACCTCGGCTGCGGTGGGCAGCGGTGGTTCCAAGTCTCCCGATGCAGCAAGGAAGTCCGCTACCGCCTCTTCTTCGTCGATCCCGATGTAACGCGCGTAGCTGCGAACGAAGCCTTTGTTGAAGATCCCACCGGGAAGCTTGGAAAATTCTTCCTTTTCGATCGCGCGCAGGCAACGGGTAGTGATTTTGGTAGCTTCGGCGATCTCGTCCAGGGTGATGCCGCGCATCTCGCGCTCGCGCTGCATCCTCTCGCCAAATGGTCCCATCCGCTGCTCCGGAATTGTAAGATGAAGAACGGACGCTCGGGGCGGCGTCTCGTGCCATCTCGCCTCGCGCCTGGGGGGATTGGGCGGTGCAAGCGCGGGCAGAAACTCGCGGCCATCATAGGTTTCGCTCCCGCAAGAGTCAAACGGAAACCGCCCTAACTACCGCGCCTACAGTGACTTCGGCTTTCCCCGCGGTGGTTACCTTGGTGAGTATTCCGGCCACAGTCTTGTTGCCGCTCCAATAAACCTCCGGCTATAATGCGCCATCCGCACGCCATCAGGACTTCCGCTGCATGAGCGAGGCCACCGCGACTGAGCGTCACCGGCAGATCCAGGAACTAAACATCTTCCACGATGTGGCCAAGGCCCTGACTTCGTCCCTGAACCTGGATTCCATCCTGCAGACCATCATGGAGAAGATGGCGGAGTATTTCCGGCCGGACACCTGGTCGCTGCTCATGGTGGACGACAACCAGGACGAGCTGTATTTCGCCATCGCCGTGGGCGAGGCGGCCGACACCCTGAAGACCCTGCGGCTGAAAGTGGGCGAAGGCATTGCCGGCTGGGTGGCCCGGCACGGCGAGTCGGTCATCGTCCCTGACGTCCATACCGACCCGCGCTTTGCCAAGCGCATCGACGAAATGACCAAGTGGCAGACGCGGTCCATTATCTGCGTGCCCCTGCGCGCCAAGCACCGCGTTATGGGCGTGATCCAGCTCATCAACTCGCCGGTTGAAACCTTCAGCGAGACCGAGATGTTCTTCCTGCACGCGCTGTGCGACTACGCCGCCATCGCCATCGAGAATGCGCGCGCCGTGGAAAGGATCCAGGAACTCACCATCACCGACGACTGCACCGGCCTCTACAACGCCCGTCACCTCTACAAGACCCTCGAAGCCGAGGTCTACCGCTCCGCGCGTTTCGGCTATGAGTTCAGCGTGCTGTTCATAGACCTCGACCACTTCAAGAAGGTCAACGACACCTACGGCCACCTTGCCGGGAGCAAGCTGCTGGCTGAGGTCGGGTTCAAGCTGAAATCGCAACTGCGATTGATCGACTACGCCTTCCGCTACGGCGGCGACGAGTTCGTTATCCTGCTGCCCCAGACCCCGAAAGAAGCCGCGCTGGTGGTGGCGCGCAGGATTCTGGACACCTTCCGCACCACCACGTTCCTGCACCAGGAAGACCTAAACCTGAACGTCCGCGCCAGCATGGGTCTGTCAACCTATCCCGACGACGCCAAGAGCACCCACGAAATCATCCGCCAGGCCGACGAGATGATGTACGCCGTCAAGAACTCCACCCGCGACAACATCGCCGTGGCCCAGCGGGGGCTGGTGGCGATGTAGGGTGGCGGCCCGAAGCCGAACCGCCACAATCTCGAGGCGGCCCCTGCGGAAGGGCGGGTCTCACGCCAGCCTCGTAGCTCTGTTCTGAATCTGGAACAACATTCACTTACTTCTTGACACTACATGCGCCCGGGATAGTGTTGCTTGCTCAGATCTAACCGCTTGCCGGCGTGGCCCGTGCGTGGCAGTTTCGTCCTTGCTGCTCGGCAGGGCGTCTTATGGAAGAGCTGGAGGAACTCTGGTGTACCGGTCAATCGAGCTGCAGAGTGTCGTAGGACTTGCCTCCGCGCTTGTAGCCCTCTTGACGACCTGGCTTACTTACCAAGCCGCGAGCCGGAAGGCAATCCAGAGCCGCCCCGAGGTTCTAAGTGTCACCAAGCTGGATGATTCTTCGGTTCAGACGAAACGCTGGAACATCCGTCGCTGGCGGATCGTCATGGCAGTCGTCTTGGCGACGTATATCCTAGTGATCGCGATAATCGTCCAAGAAGCCCATGCGATCATCGGTGCCGCAATTGGTGGCGCCGTTGGGCTAATACCCTGGCTTTTCATTCGAACCGTCCCTCCGTCACGCGTGTACAAGCGAGCTGAACTCGAGCTTGGTATCGGCAGTGCGGAGGCTTTTCGGCGTTGTACCCAGGCGCTCGCGGTGATCGGAGCTCGCATTGCCAGGATCGATGCTGAGGTGGAGCCCAAGGTTGTGGTTGCCCGAACCGGGGTCACGTGGCGGAGCCTTGGCGACATCATTTCCATAACTGTTTCTTCGATCGCTCCCGAACGGGCTCGTCTCCTGATCGAGAGCGACAGTATCAGTCCCGCCGCAATCTTCGACTTCGGGTCTACCGCGAATAGCATTAGTCGTATTAAATCAGCAGTATTTGGCGGCGGATAGGTGTGCAGGAAAGCCGCCTAGACCTCGCAACGACGGGAATCTGGAGGTCTTTTGACGGATGACGAGTACCGGGAGTTCCTAGCCTTCCTTTTCGAACGGTACGTTCGTCCTCGTATCCCGCACCTGCGCCGTCGGTTTCATCACCACATGATGGATGAGTGGTCCTACCACCTCGATCAGGCGGTGAGCGCGGCCCAGGTGCTGCGGTTCATCGAGATTCACTGTGGCAACGACGACGACGTTTATCGGACCTTTACGCTGGAA
>DASYTX010000092.1:0-3363 GCA_036001865.1 Terriglobales bacterium | reverse complement strand
GAAGCCAAGGGGTTCCACGCGCATGACGGCACGGCAATGTCACTGGCGCGGCTGGGCGGGATCAAGACCGGGGTGATCACCAAGCGGATTTCAGAAACCGTGAAGTTGCGCGCCCGCGATCTGCGCCTCGATCACGTTTACCAGGGCGCGGCCGACAAGGTCTCGGCCTTCGAAGAAATCCTGGAGAAGGAAGGGCTGACGCCAGCCGAGGCCTGCTACGTGGGCGACGACCTCATCGACCTGCCGGTGATGCGGCGCTGTGGGCTAGCCGTGGCCGTAGCCGATGCCCGTGCCGAGGTGAAGGAGGAGGCGCATTTCGTGACCGAGCATGGCGGCGGGGAGGGCGCGGTGCGCGACGTGGTGGAATACATCCTGCGAGCACAGGGGACGTGGAGCGACGCGGTAAAGAAATACTTGTCGGCGCGCACCCCGGAGAAGAAAGACGGCTAACGGGATTGTCATCTTGCGCGCAGCGAAGACTCTCTACGCATAGGCCGCTTCCGGGGGTGGGGATGCTTCGCTTCGCTCAGCATGACAAGGCAAAACAGCCCGCCGGCTCTAGGAGGCAAGCACGGCGGGCCGTTGGTTCTTACCTTGGGCCAGGTTTCCCAGGTACTGCTAAGAACCATTTCCAAGATATACGCACGAAAGAGAACAAGGTTTGGTGTCGTACGTCGTTTGCTGTGCCGAATGGCACTCTGTTTCGGCTTTTTCTCTGCCGAGAGCTAAACACGGTGCAATATCCTGGGCCGAACGGAAGAGGCGGCTAATTCCGGGGCTAAAGCCCCTCGTTGTTTGCCGCTTTTCACCGGCCTAAAGGCCGGTGCTCCCACCTGCTGGGCTAAAGCCCCTCGTTGTTGCTGCTTTTCACCGGCCTAAAGGCCGGTGCTCCCACCTGCTGGGCTGAAGCCCCTCGTTGTTATTGCCGCTTTTCACCGGCCTAAAGGCCGGTGCTCCCACCTGCTGGGCTGAAGCCCCTCGTTGTTGTTGCCGCTTTTCACCGGCCTAAAGGCCGGTGCTCCCACCTGCGGGACTGGAGTATGGCTGATCAGTTGGTCACCAGCGGCTCTTTGCGCGCCATGACCTCGGCAAAGCGCGGATCGTTACGCAGGGCGGTGAACTCCGCGTCCTTATAGACGTCACCGATGCCCGGATAGCCTTCCTCGACGGCCTTCTTCAGGTACTGCAGGCTGCGATCGAGGTCCCCAACCTTGGCCCAGAGCTTAGCCAAGATGTAGGCATAACGCGCGCGGTCCTCGGGCGATGCCATGCGCGCAGCAATGCCGGCGTGTGACTGCCGTTCAAATATTTCCGGATCGATCTGGATAGCGCGCAGGTAGTGTGCAGTGGCCTTGTCGTATTCCTTGCGGGCGAAGTAGGCCGCAGCAAGGTTGCTGTGGAAAGAGGCAGAGTCCGGGCTGAGCTGGAGTGCGGTCTGGTACTCCCGGATGGCCTGCTTGTACTTATTCTTCTTGTAGTGCACGACGCCCAGATTGTTGTGGGCCTCGGCGTACTGTGGGTTGGCCTTGATAGCTCGCTTGAATTCCTTCTGGGCGTGATCATAGCGGGCCATCTGCAGATGGGCGATGCCAATCTTGTTGCGCAACACGGCCGAGCTGGAGTTGGTGCGCAATGCAGCGGTGTAGTGGTCGATGGCGTCATCGTAGAACTTTTGGGCACGCAGTTCGTCGCCCGTGCGCTCCAGTTGGGCGGGGGAAACGTCGGGCGGCGGTGGCGAGGGGCGCTGCGGCCCCTGCACGGTCACGGCCTGTTCGCCGGACGCGGGCGGGGCCGTGGTCTGAGCGGCAGCGGTGAAAGCGAAGAGTGCGATGAGCATTCCGTACGCGAGGCGAGTCATGGTGTGCCTCCGGGACCGGGCTAGGCGAACGGGCGATGGTTAGACGCTAGCATAGCGCTGGCCTGTAGCAGCGGCGCGGTCTCTTTTTAGTGGGACCGACCGTCTCCGGCGGACTGGGGAGCGCGCGGCGGAGGTGGAGGGTTGGGCGGAGGCTGCTGCTCCTGTTGCTTCTCTTCACCCTTGATCACGCCAAGAATTTTCCCGAAGAGCCCCTTTTTCCTGGCGGGCTCCTGCGCCTGGGCGGCTCCCGGCCGCGGCGGCTGCTGAGTGGTATTAGACACCGCAGGCGGCGGCAAAGGTTTCGCACTCAGGCCCAGGAGGCGGGAGAAGAAGCCGCGCTGATCGGCGGCGAGCTGGTCGCAGGTCTCTCTGGGCTCGGTGCCAGCGACAAAAGCGGCGGTGTAATCGTCAGGGCAGGTTGCCGTGGCCAGCCGGTTGGTCACCTTGTCGAGGCGGACGTCCACCACCCCACCGGGTTGGGCGAATGGTTTGGCGTCACGATACTGGGGAAGCGCGATCGCCTTTTTCATGAACTCCGTCCAGATGGGCGCCGCCGTTTCCGACCCGCTCAGCCGCAGGTCGCTGTAGTCGTCGTAGCCGACCCAGACGATGCACAGCAGGTTCGTGGTATAGCCGGCGAACCAAGCGTCGTGCGAGGTGCCGGTCTTGCCTGCCGCCGGAGCAGAGAAGCCGCGGGCGCGCACGCCGGCCCCGGTCCCAGAGTTGATAACGGCTTCCATCATGCTGGTCATGACATAGGCCACCCGGGGATCGAGCACCGCCTGGCGCTGGGTGTCGAGCTCCTGGAGCACGCCGCCCTTCGCGTCGCGCACGGAGCGCGCCAGCAGCGGGCCCAGCCGTACGCCCCCATTAGCGAAGACGGTATAGGCGCTTGCCATATCCAGCGGCGTGGCATCGTAGGCGCCCAAGGCGACGGCGGGAGTGGCCTGCACCGACTTTATCCCGGCCGCCCGCGCCAGCGCCGCCACCTTGTCGTAGCCCACGGTCTCCGCCACTCTCACGGTGGCGTTGTTGAGCGACAACGCCAGGGCGAAGCGGGCCGTCACCTGGCCGTGGTACTCCTCTTTATAGTTGCGCGGCTCGTAGATCTCGTCGCCGTGCATGAAGGTGCTGGGCGCGTCGTCGACAATGGAAGCCGGGGTGAAGACAGGCTCCTCGCCGCTGACCGCGGTGTTCATGGCGGCAGCATAGACGAACGGTTTGAAGATGGAGCCCGTAGGCCGGCGGGCGATGGCGTGGTTCAACTGGCTGAAGCCGTAGTTGCGACCACCCACCAGGGCCAGCACCTCTCCGGTATGCGGATCCATGGCCACCAACGCCACCTGGGGCATCGGTCCGGCCAGTACCGTCGTCTCCACCCGCGCATTCTTTCCCTTGCCGACGCGACGCTTGCGGGTGCGCATCTTGGTGACGCGTGCATCGATCGCCTGAATCCCTCCCTGCACGGCTTCGGCGGCGGCGTGCTGCAGTTCGGGATCGAGGGT
>DASYTX010000091.1:0-5887 GCA_036001865.1 Terriglobales bacterium | reverse complement strand
CCCTGCGATGGTGCGATGGCGGGCGGCTACGCCGAACTTGGCGGCATTTTCCTTGGCGACTTCAAGGACCGCCGGCCAGTCCAGCGCCACGATCTCAGCGTTGGGGTTCTGCCGCGCGATGGTGATGCCGAAGATGCCGTGGCCGGCAGCGATGTCGAGCACCTTCCACTTCGGTCCCTGCGCCGCTCCCAGCCGGGCTGCGATCAACTCCGCAGGCAGCATCATGAACCCGCTCATGGATCGAGCGAATTCCACCCATAGGGGACTCTCAGGTGCGATGGTGCTCTCTTCCAGACGTCTGCCGTTGCGCACGACCTCGGTCAGGTCATCGTAATTCCGCATTGCGTCAGTCGAGCACAGGAACCCCGTGGTGTCGCCCAGGTAGGCAGGTGAGGTGCGCACCAGGAAAGTGGCACTGTCCGGGGTCGAGCCATAGCGCTGCTGGTCCTTGGTAAGGAAACCGAGCACCACCAGGTAATCACACAGGACGCGCACCCCACGTTCGCTGGCTTTGCAGCGCCGGGCCAACTCGCCTGCGCTGTGCGCGCCCTCACTGATGGCGGTAAACAGGTCGAGCTCGATGGCGGCCTTCAGGGCCACACTGGACTGGAATGCATTGATGGTCTCGAAGAACAGGGCTGGTGAGGGCTGCGGCGACGGAACGGGCATCTTCACTGCCATGAATCCTGACCTCCCGCGAGTTTCAGGAGATTCTAAGCGCGGCGGGCACAGGTGTCGACCCGTCGGGAGTGCGGATAAGCCCACACTGGTAAGAGAATCGCGCAGCTGAGACCGCTCGAGGTCGTCGAGGGCGATTTACTCGAGGTCGGAGTAGCGCTTCACGCCGTTACTCGACGCCACTTTGCGATCGGGCTGGGGGCGCTGTGAATAGTGGCGGACGACTACCTCCTCATCGTCTACCCATTCCTTGTCTTCCCCCGCGGCAGTATCGAGGCGGCGACGGCGTCCCGGGTCGGGCTTCCGGGGAGAGGGTCTTTGGGCCGCAGCAGCCTGCGCTGCGGTAGGCGGGGCATGTGGGACAGCGACTGCCGGCCGGGCCGGGGAGGCCTGGGGTTTCAGCCTGGCTGGTCCAAAGGGTGACTGCTGCTCGATGGCGTTCTGCCGCAGAACCTCGCCAGCGGAAAGCGGCGATGCCGGGCGCCGATTGCCGTACGCCATTATGCCTAGCATTACCAGGATGACGACTCCGGCAGCAACTGCAAAAGCTTTCTTCCAATCGCGGTCGCGCTCCTGATACCACGCCGTGTGGGACACGGGGCCGCTGCTGGAAGGCGAATGCCAGGGCGCAATGTCCGGGCGCTGTCTCCGTGTTGGTAGGGCGTCAGGAACGGGCTCGGATCTTGGAGGCTCCACCGGCTGCGGCTGCGCCTGCGTGGCGGCGCGCGCGCGCTCAGCAGCCAGGGCCGCTTCCTGCTCCGCTGCCACCCGCGCCCGTTCGCGCTCGGCTTCGGCCCGGGCGCGTTCTTCGGCTTCGCGCTGCGCGGCAATTTGCGCCTGCCGTTCGCGATGACGTGCTTCGGCCTCTTCACGGGTGCGGCGCTCTTGTTCGCGACGCTTCTGCTCTTCTTCACGCTCGGCGGCCAATCTTGCCTGCCGCTCGCGCACCCAGGCCATGCCAGCTTCTACCTCGGCCTGGCGCCGGCGCTCATGGGCATCTGCCTCGGTCAAACGCCGCTGCCGCTCCTCTCCTTCCTTCTGTGCGGCGAGACGGGCCCGCTCCTCGTCCCGGCTTGCGCGTTCCGCCGCGCGCTGCTCCGACAGCTCCTGATGGAGCCGGACCTTCTCTTCCGCCTGCGCCTGGCTCCACTGGAGCTTTTCTTGCCTATGCTGCGCCCAGTGTGTCCACCGATCGCGCACGGCCCCACGTAGGGAGCCGATCGCCTGGCTGACCGCTTGATCTAGCTCGCTCCAAGTCCGGTCAAGAAAGGAGATCAGTGCGCTGGCAACCGTGGTTGGCCGCTTTCGGCGCTCTTCGCGGACGTCAGTGGGGCTGGCAAATTCCACCGGGCGTCCGGTGATGTCATAGGCCACAGCCACGCGCTCTTGCTCCTCCCTTTCGCCCTGAATGTTCCGCGAAGTAGCGTGACTCTCGTGCGCACGCAGCGCGTGCTCGGCCCGGGCACGCGCCTGCTCTGGCGTGCACTTCTCCAAGGCGAATTCGAAGGTTGCTGGCGCTAGGCGGAATTCACCCGGATCTACCACTTCGACCGAGTAACCGTGCTCTTGGAGGAAATCAGAGGCAGGAGCGGCACATTGCGGATAGTGTGTGACGATTCTTGCAACCGGCATGGAAGTGTGCCTTGAATGCTGATCTGCGACGACTACCGGCACAGACAGCAATACCGGCCGTGACGCACCTCATTAGACGCGGAATGTAGCTGGTGGGCTGTCCGGCGTGGCGCGAGATTCGGCTAATTGGCGTCGGCGAAGTCCATCCCGGTGGCGTGCTGCAACCCGGCTATCACTTGGGCGCAGTACTGCACTTCCAGGTAAGCCTGCAGGATCTCAATGTGCAAGCGTTCGCGCTGTGCGGGATGGGTGCAGTTCGCCCGCGCGCCATCGAGGGCGAGGTAGCGGTCATGGGCTGCCACGAACCTGTTGATCTCGTTGACCATGCAGCAATTGTGGGAATCGCCAGCCGGAAGAGAAATCCTGCAAAAACCTTAGAAGCGGTAATTCTCTCTGCACCCGTGCCTGAATCAGGACTGTGGCAGGCCTGCTAGCGCGCCTTCTCCAGCACTTGCGCGGCGCGGTTCAGGGCAGCCGCCAGCAACGAGATCTGATCCTGAGCTTGCTGGAGGTCCCCTGCGTCGATGGCCTCATTGACCCCCGGGATCACGACCGCGGCATACCCCGTGTACCTGCCAGGTGCGTAGATGGCGTGGCGGAACCAGGGACGCTTGGGAAGGCCTTCGGGAAGAAGAAGAGCACGCTCGGCTTCACGCAACGCGCGATTTAGGCGAGTGGAGTCTGCCCCGGCCTTTTTTCGGGCGGCCGTAGTCTCGGCTCCTGCCTTAGTGAAGCGGCGCACGGCACCAGTGGCCGCCGCGAACGACGGGCCTTTCCCATGAAACACGCGCTCCGCCTTTTGCTGCGCGGCTTGGATGTAGGCCGCTATCTCGCGCCCGTAGTTTTCGTAATCAAATGGCAGCACATCGGCCCCAGCGAGCCGCAGGACTTGGATTCCCAGCACCCGGGCCATCTGCTGCGAATAGACAAACTGCGGGTCGGCGAACTTCTTGTACCAGGCAAAGTTATCGAAGACCGAGTGGTAGACGCCGTAGGTGCCGGTCGAGCCCATATCTGTTGCGGGAACCCCCAGGTGCTGGAGGAAGGGCGTGTAGTCGGAACCGCTCCCCAGATCGCCCACTGGCACGTCGCCCTTGGTCTGAGCTGCGGGTAGGCGCCGTGCATCCTGCATCGTGTCAGGTTGCGGCATTTGCTGTGGCTTTTCCTTGGCCGCGCGCCAGACCTCGTATACCGTTCCCCCTTTGGGGCTGGGGGCTGCCTTGGTGACCTCGCGCACGAACTCCTTCAGGCTGGGGACGGCGGAAGCGCCAAAGTTCGGTCCGGAAACGGCCACGTCGATATTCAGATAAGCGACCGCATTCGCCAGCTCGCGCTCGTGTTGCTCGGCCCACTCCGTGGCCCCGATCAGGCCGTACTCCTCGGCGTCCCAACTGGCAAACACAATGCTGCGCTTGGGACGCCAGCCGGACTTGAGCAGCCCGCCGATACCGTGCACCGCCTCCAGCATGGCCGCCGTGCCACTGCCGGGATCGACTGCCCCGTACACCCAGGCATCGCGGTGGTTGCCGGCGATCACCCATTCTTCCGGGAGTTCGCTGCCGCTCGCCTTCCCGATAACGTTCCAGATGGTGCGGTAGGCATAGTCCTGCTCCAGCCGCATGCGCACCCGTACCGGCCCCGGACCGAGGTGATAGGTGAAGGGCAGCGCACCCTGCCAGTCGCGCGGCGATTCCGGCCCGGCCAAGTTCTGCAAAATCGGCCGGGCGTCGGCATAGGACAGCGGCGTGGTGGGCACTCTCGGCAGCTTGGAAGCGTGGTTCGGGGGCGTGCGCTGCGCGTCCGGCAGCGTGGGAAGCGACGGGACACCGGGCGTGGTGGGATCGCCGGGGTACTCAAACATGTAGCCGATGGACCCCCGCTGGACTGCACTCGCCGGCCGCGACGGGCCCTTGGGATAGGGGTCGCCCTTGAAGTAACCGTCATCAATCGGGTCGGAGTAAATGATCACTCCGGCCGCGCCGCGCTCCTGCGCCACGTAGGCTTTTACTCCGCGGTAATTGCTGCCATAGCGCACCAGAACGATCTTGCCGCGAACGTCCACGTTTGCCTGCTGCAGCTTGTCGAAGTCTTCCGGACGTCCGTAATTGGCATATACCACCTCGGCCTCTACTTCGCCCGAAGGGGAGTAGCCATTGAAAGCCATCACCACGCGTGGGTCCGACTGATATTCATCGCTTTCCACCTGTTCCCGCCCCGGCCCGTTCATCTTCACGTTCGGAGGTGCTGTGATCTGCACGCTGATCTCTTTGGGGTAATTGAGCCAGACTCTGTACTCAACGATCTCCGTTTCCAGTCCGGCTTCACGAAATTTGCGGGCCACGTACTCGGCGGTCTTCTTGTCCTCAGGAGAACCGGCAATGTGCGGCTCGGCGGTGAGCACGCGCAAGTGCTCCTCCGCCAGTTTGGGATCGGGAAAGGCCAGGAATCTCTTCTCAACTTCGATTTGGACGGCAGGGTTGCGAAAGCCGGTGAGTTCCGGCGATCGGACGTTGCTGGGCTTGACCGGCTGCTGCGCCGCCAAGATGAACACCAGCAACAGCGCGGGCCGGCCGAGAACCGCGGCGTAAGCGGTTCGCCACAGCCCCCACCGGTTTGGCCTGAAGAGAATCAGCGAAGAAGCTCCCGGAGGAAACCACTCAATTTACACTAGACGGTGGAGGAGAAACCCGCCGTCGCATTGCATCGAATATAAGGCCCCTGTTGACCAGCAAACCGCACCCAGACCTTAGCGAGAACGCAGCCGCGGCCGAGGCCGAAGCCAACGGACGCGCGCTGCACAGCGTCGCCATCACAGAGCCAGTTGCGCCGCAGCTTGCTCCCGCGGCCATCCAGATGCCGCGCATGCTGCGCGCCCTGCGCTATCCCGAGTTCCGCTATTTCTGGGCCGCCAACTTCCTCTCCAATACCGGCACCTGGATGCAGAACGTGGCCCAGGGATGGCTGGTGCTGGAGCTGACCAATTCCGCCTTCTGGCTGGGCGTTGTAGGCTTCGCCGCCTCGGTCCCCATGCTCGGTTTTACCCTGCTGGGCGGCGTGATCGCCGACCGCGTTGACCGCCGGCGCATGATGATCCGCAGCCAGACCGCCATGATGCTGTTCGCCTTTCTCATGGCGGCGCTGACCTGGCTGAAGATCATCGACGTTCCGCTAATCGTACTGTTGGCCTTCGCTACCGGCGTCGCCATGTCGCTGAACACTCCTAGCTATCAGGCCCTGGTACCTCAGCTCGTGCCCCGCGAGGTACTGACCAACGCCATCGGGCTGAACTCCGCACAGTACAACCTGTCGAGAGTCATTGGCCCCACCCTCGGCGGTTTCGCCATGCATTGGTTCGGCGCCGCCGGCAACTTCTTCCTCAACGGGCTCAGTTTCCTGGCGCTGCTGGTGGTGCTGCTGCGCATGCGCATGCCCCCGCCGGAAGTTCCCGACGAGAGCGCCACCCTCTGGCAAACCCTGGCCGACGGCTTCCGCTACGTCTATGACAACCGCGTTATGGCCGCACTGCTGTCGGCAGTAGCGCTGGCCAGCATCTTGGGCGTGCCTTACCTCATGTTCA
>DASYTX010000090.1:0-4230 GCA_036001865.1 Terriglobales bacterium | reverse complement strand
GGGCGCGGGCCGCTGATCGCCGCTCGTTGGGCGGAAGGAGAGTCCTTCGGTTGGACGAGAAGTCGCCGCGAATGCCATGAAAGGTATACTGTTTAGTTGCCGGCAACAGGGTCGACCAGCTCACAGCCACCCGTACGTATCTTTGACCGGATTGAAGTCCTGGTTACGTTCCATCCAGCTCCGGAAGGCTCGAACGTGAGCCCCCGGGTCGCCTGGGGGCAAGGAAGCCCGCAGAAACAGGACACCGGGAAAGCTGCGGCCGGCGCTGGCATAGGCGGTGACAAGCGGCGCGAAGTCCTGGTAGTTGCGCGTCACCACGATACGACCTTGCGTGCGCGCGTAGTCGAACACCTCGGAATCCAGCGCTCCGCCCAGCCCCACCTCCAGCACGTGCACGACATCCACACCTTCAGCGCGGATCCCCCGCATCGCTGGAACGCTGACCATTTGGTCGAAAAGAAAGCGGTGGGCAACCCCACCCACTACGGGCCCGCCTTGGAGAGTAGTTCTGCGACCCGCTCGTTTTCCCGGATCCGGGCCTCGACCGGCTGCGGAAAGCGATCGGCGTAGCCAAGAGCGTCATCCAAAGCTTCCCGCGAAACAAGGGTGCCGAAGTGCTCGAACAAGGCGTCGCGGTCTCCACCGTTCTGCCGTGCCACCAGGACGACTTCCCAGACATCGGGTCCGCCGCGTATGGCAGCTCGGCGCCCTGCGACGTCATCGCGGAACTCCAGGTGGCGAAAATTGTGCAAGGTCCACCACTCCTCCGCCACCCGCCGAAGACCGCCCGAGGGCCCCTCGCCGTGGCGGGCCCAGAACTCCCTTATCGCATGTTCGAGCCAGGGTTCAAGACGCGCTGTAACCGTTGACATGTGTACTCCGTGTACTAAGTGTTCATAGTACACAAACGCATGTGCAACGGTCAAGGCCGAGAAAGCGATCTTGTCAGCCAGTGGGGCGGACTCTACCCTGGGCGCGCAGAAATCTGGGCCACGGAGGCGGCCTTCAGACATCGAGTTTGGAGCCCAGCCCCGAAACCCTGGGCGTAGTCCCCGATCCAGGGGCGGGACCTCTTGGTGGCAGTGTGCAAGCTCCAGCGCATCGAAACGCTTTCGGTGGTAGGATGCGCCCAAGACGGTACTTGACCCGCGTCCGCGGGGGTCAAGTGGACATGACCCGTCCCAGTAGGAAGCTCGGGCTGCCCAAGGTAGGCGCACCGCAGGCCGAAAGTGGCTCTTGTTTCTCCTACCCGCCGATTGGAGTGGTCACGGCGATCGCGAGCGCATGCACGCTTTTCATCGAATGGATTGCAGATCATGTGCCCGAGAAGCGCATGGGTGTGTCTTCGCCCCGTGCTAAGACCCGTCGATTACCTGCGGGCATTATGGGAGATGAAAGTGACTACTCTGTTGAAACACAGGTTCGTGGTACGGGCTACGCTTTGCCTGACCGCTACGGCTTTGCTCCTTGCCGCCGGCTGCTCGACGGCCACGCCGACCGCTGCGCCTGCAAACCCGCCCGACGTCGGGGTGGTGCAGGTCGAGCAGAAAGACGTTCCCATTTCCAGCGAATGGATCGGCACGCTGGACGGGATGGTGAATGCGGCAATCAAGGCGCAGGTGCCGGGCTATCTGCTCAAGCAGGATTACACCGAAGGTTCACCTGTCAAGAAGGACCAGTTGCTCTTTGAGATTGATCCGCGCCCGTTTCAGGCGGCGCTCGATCACGCCCTGGGGCAGCTCGCACAAGCCAACGGACAATTAGCGCAAGCAAAGGCGCAGCTCCTGCAGTCCGAAGCACAGGTTGCCCTGGCCCAGGCAAATCAGGTGAGAGCCCAGCTCGACGAAGACCGCTACACCCCGCTCATGAAGCAGCAAGCCATCACCCAGCAGGATCTCGACAACGCGGTCCAGAACAACCTGGCCGCCAAGGCCCAGCTCCAGGCGGCCAAGGCCGGCGTCGAAACGGCCAGGGCTCAGATCCAGGCGGCCAGCGCTGCGGCTCAGACGGCCCAAGCGGCCGTCGAAACAGCCCGTCTCAACATGGGTTTTACGCGCCTCACTTCGCCCATCGATGGCGTCGCCGGGTTGGCCCTGCAACAGGTCGGCGCGCTGGTCAGCCCGAACGGCGGACCGGTGACCACGGTTTCGACAGTGGATCCCATCAAGGTGTATTTCACAGTCAGCGAATCGGAGTACCTGGACTTCCACAGGCGGTTCCCGAGTGAGGCCACCGTGGAGGCCGAGAGGCGGCAGTTGCCGCTCGATCTCATCCTGGCGGACGGGACAACCCATCCGCACGCCGGGAGGGTTTACTTCGCGGATCGCCAGGTGAATCAGAACACGGGCGCGATCCAGATCGCCGGGGTGTTTCCCAACCCGGGAAATCTTCTGCGCCCGGGAGGGTATGCCAAGGTCCGGGCGTCGACCAGAACGAAGCAGGGTGCTCTGCTCGTGCCGCAGCGGGCGGTCACGGAGCTGCAAGGCAGCTATCAGGCTGCCGTCGTGAACGCCGAGAACAAGATCGACATCCGGACCGTCAAGCCTGGCGATCGCGTCGGCGCCATGTGGATTATTGAGGAAGGGCTAAAACCCGGAGAGCGGGTTGTCGCCGAAGGTGTGCAGAAGGTTCGTCCAGGCATGCAGGTGAACCCGACGCCTTTTGCGGCGGAGACGAAGGGAAGGTAGCGCGTATGTCGAGATTTTTCATCAACCGGCCCATCGTTGCGATGGTGATCTCCATCCTGCTGGTGATCGTGGGCGCAATCACCATTACCGGCCTGCCAGTGGCTCAATTCCCCAGCATCGCACCCCCGGAAGTTCAGGTGCTGGCCACCTATGTCGGCGCGGACGCGCAGACGATTGAGCAGTCGGTTGCCACTCCGATCGAACAGCAGATGAGCGGCGTGGACAACATGAATTATATGTATTCGCTGAACGCCACGGCCAACGGGGGGATGACCCTGGTGGTGAACTTCGACGTGAAGACCGACCCGAACACCGACATGATCCTCACCCAGGTGCGCGAGACGCAAGCCGCCTCTCAGCTCCCGGCCGAGGTTACCAACTACGGGATCACGGTCCGAAAATCAGTGACCGCCCCGCTCATGTTGATCGGTCTGTACTCGCCCAACGGAACCTATGACGGGCGCTTCCTGGCCAACTACGCTTACATCAACCTCAACGACCAGCTCACACGCACGCCGGGTATTGGCAATGTCCAGGTTTTCGGGTCGGGCCAGTACGCCATGCGGCTCTGGGTCAAGCCCGACCAATTGGCCAAGCTGGCCATCACTGTCCCTGAAATCGTCAGCGCCATCCAGGCGCAGAACACCGTGAACCCGGCGGGACAGGTTGGGGGTGAGCCCATACCGAAGGGGCAGGAATACACCTACTCCGTCCGCGCGCAAGGCCGCCTGACTTCGCCGGAGGAATTCGGGCAAATCGTAGTCCGCGCGACGCCGGATGGCGGGACCGTGCGGGTCAGGGACGTAGCCCGCGTCGAGCTCGGCAGTCAGGACTACAGCGTCGCAGGCCGCTTGAACGGGAAGCCGAGCGCCATCATCGCGGTCTACCAGTTGCCCGGTTCCAATGCGGTCGACGCAGCCGCAAGCGTCAAGAAATTGATGGTCGAAGCGAAGCAGCGCTTCCCGCAGGGCGTGGATTATGTAGTCTCGCTCGACACAACACGGGCGGTCACAGAAGGCATGAAGGAGATCATCCTGACCCTCCTCATCGCGCTCGCGCTGGTGATTCTCGTGGTCTACCTCTTCCTGCAAGGCTGGCGCGCCACGCTGATTCCGCTGCTCGCCGTGCCTGTCTCGCTGATCGGCACGTTTGTGTTCTTCCCGCTTTTCGGTTTCTCCATCAACACGCTCTCTCTATTCGGTCTGGTGCTCGCCATCGGCCTGGTGGTGGACGATGCCATCGTCGTGGTCGAGGCTGTGGAGCGCCACATCGAGGACGGCCTGGCGCCTAAAGACGCGGCCTTGAAGGCGATGGAAGAGATCTCCGGCCCGGTCATCGGCATCGCGCTGGTTCTGTCGGCGGTATTCGTGCCTACGGCCTTCATACCGGGTATCACAGGACGGCTCTACCAGCAATACGCTGTGACCATCGCGATTTCGGTGATCCTCTCGGCGTTCAACGCCCTCACCCTCAGCCCGGCGCTCGCGGCGCTGATGCTCCGGCCTAAAGTGCAGAGCAAGGGGCTGCTGAGATGGTTTTTTGC
>DASYTX010000089.1:0-4318 GCA_036001865.1 Terriglobales bacterium | reverse complement strand
CGGCCGTAATTTTCGGCAACTTTCAGGAAGCCGGCTTCGTATCGGGACGCTATCACGGCGATAGCCTGGGCTTCCCGCACATCATTGGGGTCGATGCTGAGTGTTTGAATTTCATTCATGTTTTCGCGCAGGTCAGCAATCTGGAATCGCACCCGCGTCGCATATCGGGCGCGCGTCTCTTCATAGCCGAATTCCTTAACCTTGAGCAGGAAATCCTTTTCATACCGCCTGGCGGCCAGCAGGGCTACGCTGGCCTTAAAGCTGAGATTGTCGATCTTGTCTTCTTTGTCGAAGAACTTTTCTAACGCATGGATGGTATAGCGGTGGCTCCACCCGGCGGTGCCACTGGCCGCGAAGATAAGCAGGATCATGAGCAGGAAGCCCAGCGCCAGCCTGGCACGCAAGCTAATTTGATCGAACCTGGCGAACAATTAGTTTTCTCCGTTGGTCTGCGGCAGCAGATCAGTCCAGGTAGGGGACAAAATCGTAGGCTAGGATGATGTCTGTAACCTGGGGAGACAGCGCAAACTCGATAAAGGTTTTGATCAGACCCGTCGGCGGTTCCTTGGTAACGAGAATGAGGGGGCGAGAAATCGGGTAGTTGCCGCTGCGGATGTTCAGGCTGCTTGACCCCACGCCGTCCACAGGCAGCAACTTGACAGCCAGTCCGGCCTTCGCCTTACGCTCCGCCTCACCCACCGAGACGTAGACGATGGCGTCTGGATGCTCCGCCGTGGCTTTAAGCCGCTCCGGGTTGTCTCCGAGCACACGCTGTGCCTTGATAACGTCATAGCGGATGCCGAGATAATGGGTGAACAATTCAGTTGAGCCCCGCCCGGCTGGGCCGGCGATGACCATGATGGGCTCATCGCGGCCGCCAACCCCCCGCCAGTTGGCTATCTTTCCCGTGTAGATTCCTAAGAGCTGACCGTTGGAGAGAGTGCTTACTGGATTATTCTTATTGATAACGATAGCCACGCCATCGCGTGCGATGGGAAATTCGTACAGGTTCTTCTCTGCCTCAGCAAGAGAGCGGGATACCATGCCTACGTCGGATTTGCCTTGGTGTGTATCGCTGACACCGCGTTCCGAGCCGCCTGGCTGGACCTCTATGCTCACTTCTGGGTGACGCGACTGGAAGCGCTTGGCGATGGCAGCCACCATAGGTGCCATGGTGCTGGAACCGGTGATGAGAAGCCTGTTTGAAGGCTGAGCAGCGGTAGCCGCACTAGCTCCCGATGCCGCTAGCACCCCACAGACTAAAAGCACTGCCATTTTGAGCTTATTCATCTGTTTCATCGTCCTGGCTTGTGAGTTAGGGATTGGCTCCGCCATTCGTCCGGCTGGTTCATTCAAAAAACGCGGTGAGAAAGGCAGGGGGCGCTATACCAGACTACAAAAGGTGTTTTTGCCTTTGCACTAATATATTTGTAGTGCGTATGAAAATAGGCTACCTCGGTTTTTTTAAGGGGGGATATAGCCCTTCTTGAGAGCTTGTCTCTGGATGTTTTGCCAGTTGAAGGGCTTCTGCAGCACCTCCTCCCTAGCGTGTTCATAGCGCCTCCTCTTCGCGGATCGGAAGTTCGAGGGTGAAGGCCGCACCTTTGCCCGGCCCATCGCTATGCGCCGTCAAGCGGCCGCCCATCTCTTTGGCCGCCAGCACGCAGCTGTGCAGACCGAAACCGTGGCCATCCTTACGGGTCGTAAATCCATGCGAAAAGATACGGGTCAGATTTTCCGCTGCAATGCCTTCGCCCTGGTCCTGCACGCAGATGCGTAACTTGCGCTCGTCCGTGACGTTCACGCGCAGCGTCATTTGATGGGGGCGGCCGTCCACGCCGGCCATCGCCTGCTTGGCATTGCGGATCAGGTTCACCAGGATTTGCAGCAGCCGGGCCTTGTCCAGTCGCAACTCCGGCACCTCGGCAAACTCCTTCACCACCTCGATCCGGTGACGCGAGAATGAGAAGCTGTTCATGCGCAGGGCATCCTCTAGCAGATCCCGGATCTGCACCGCCTCGACGACGCGGGAAGCACCGGCATGGGACTGCTGGGCGGAGACGATCTCCTTGATGTGGTCCACGCTCTTGGTCAGCTGCCCAAGCTCTGCGATGATGCTCTGTTGCTCGGCGGCCAGCGCCGCTGCCACCTTGTTCAGGTAGTCCGGCAGCAGTTTCCCCTTCTCGTCACGGGTCAGGAACTCGCCAAGGTCTGCGGCGTGCGCGTTCAGCAACTGCACCGCCCTGGACAGCCCCTGGGCTTTGGAGCTGTGTACGCGGCTGCTGACCAGGTTGGCCGAGACGTTCACACTGTTGAGCACGTTGCCAACGTTGTGCAGCACGTTGACGGCCACTTCGGCCATGCCGGCCTGGCGGGCGGTGGCCACCAGTTGCCGGTGCGCGTCCGTGAGTTCGCGTTCTACGCGGCGGCGTTCGGTGATGTCCCGGAAATTGATCACCAGGCCCTCGGTCTTGCCCGCGATCCGCTGCGGGTGGCAGTAGCGCTCGAAAGTGCGGCCGTCCTGCAGCTCGATCACGTCAAAGTATTCATCGTCCGGATTGGCCACCAGCTCGTTGAGCCGTGCGATGAATTGCTCTGGATGCCTGGTTTGCGGCGCCATGAAGGCGATCAGCTCGGATTCGTCCCCGCGCTCCAACATCTCGGGCGGGATTCCCCACATACCCCGGAACTTGGTGTTGGCGCAGTTCACGCCGCTGGCGAACTGCGTGGCCAGGATGCCGTCGGCGGTCGATTCAAGCGTAGCGTGGAGCAGGGAAAAAGAATGGGCCAGCGCTGAGGTCCGGTTGGCCAATTCCGCTTCGACACGTTCGCGTTTTTGGATGTCCGCGGCAATCTGGGTGGCCATCGCGTCAATGGCTTTGGCCACCTGCGCCAGTTCGTCGCCCCCCGCGATCCCGGTGCGGGCCGACAGATCGCCCGCCGCGAGTTGTCGGGTCGTGGCGACCAGCCCCGCCACACGCCGGGTCAGGCCGAAATGGATGAAGCCCCAGGCCAACGCGGCAATGCCGCCGAAGAGAAGGGCGTAATCAAGCGCCTGGCGCCCAGCGGCCTGGAATGCCCGTGCTTTGGCCTGGTGCATATCCATCACCAACACGACCAGTCCATTCTGGATCGGCCGCAGGCTGGTTTCCTCTATTTTTACCAGCAGCGGATAGTAGGCGACGGTGATGAATCGATCCCTTGAAAGCAACAGCTTCCCCTTCTTTGAGGCGATGACTTCGGCCACAGACGATGCGTGCTGGTTTCTCAGTTCCTCGGGAAGTTCCGACTTGATGACATGCGCGGTTTGGTTGATCGCTGCATACCGGGTCGCCGCCACGATGCGGCCCTGTTCATCGATCACAAACGCCGCGAGCACATCCTTGCGCGTGGCCATGCCGGACACCTCCAGGCGCACCCCGCTGAGGTCGCCTTTGCGAAAGAGGTATTCCAGCGTGGACTGCAGGCTGGTGATTTGGAGCTTCTCCTCCTCCAGAAATTGGGCCTCGATTTCGCCGCCGAGCAGCCGGGTGTTGAGTTGCCACGCAATCAGTCCCGCGGTGCCGGCGCTGCTCAAGAGCAGCACCGGCAGCAACACGCGCAGTGGAATCAAGCCAAGGCGGCTCATGGCATGATCGGCTCGAGCGCCTGTTTATCAAACAGCGATGGGACGTCCACCGTCTTCTGCAACAGTTTGTGCTCAACCATGACCGCCGCCAGCGTTTGCGCGTTCTTGAGCAGCGCCGGTGGCTGCCCCATCAGCATGTTGCGAGACTCCTTGGCGGTGGGGATGCGCATAAGGCTGAGCGAGGACAGGACATCTTTCGCGGTGGTGTTCTCGCGCTTGGCCGCGATTTGCAAGGCGTCCTGCTGGTTCGTTTTGAAATAGTCCTGCCCGCGGTAGAAGCTTTTGACAAATAGCTGCGCGTTTTCCGGATGCGCTTGCAGATACGCATTGCGCACCACCAGAACGTCGACGATTTCCCCAGGAATCCGGCTGCTGTCAAAGATTTGGCGCGCCCCAGCATCGAGCAGTTTCGCCCGAGTGGGTTCAAACGTCACCACGGCATCCACGTCCCCCCGTTTGAAAGCGGGTTCCTGCTCAGCGAACTCCAGCGGCACAATCACCACGTCCTCACGCTTCAGGCCCGCCAGCTGCAATGCCCGCATGAGCACATAGGCGCCTAACGCCGTGGTCTCGGCGCCGACGCGGTGCCCCTTCAGGTCTTTCAGGCTTTTAATCTCCGGCTTGGCCATGATCACATCGGCACCGTTGGAAATATCTGTCACCAGCACCAAGCGGATATCGGGGACATCC
>DASYTX010000088.1:0-4265 GCA_036001865.1 Terriglobales bacterium | reverse complement strand
GAGGCCGGACGGCTCCTGGCATGTCGTCACCCGCGTGGAACCGATTCAGGAATACTTCGAGAGCGGCTTCCCGCATGGCACGAACCAGTTCATCTCCGCCTTCGCCACAGGTTGGGCGACTCTGGCCCTCCTGACGAGCCTTGAGGAGCAGAAGTAGAATAGCGGGTTGGCCCATAGGACGTACAAACGGTCTCAACCACGTCGTTTGAATAATCACGAGGGTGCGATATCCAGTCTCCGAAGGTTGTGCTTGACATACATTGCAGTGCAATGTATTCGATCGAGCCATGAAACTTGAAAAGGAATTGGTGGCTGCTTCCTCGGTGCCCTTGGTGCTTTCCATCCTTTCGGAAGGCGACAGTTACGGTTACGCGATCATTCAACGCGTTAAAGATCTGTCGGGCGGCAAGATTGAATGGACAGATGGCATGCTCTACCCGGTTCTTCACTGGCTCGAAGAGCGGCGCCTAGTGCGTAGTCGCTGGACCAAGTCCGAGTCCGGCCGCAAACGAAAATACTACTACCTACAACCGGATGGCTGCGAGGCGCTCCGGCTGCAGAAGGAGCAATGGACCCTTGTCTCTTCAACCTTGAGTCAACTCTGGAGGCTCCAACATGCATAACCTGGAACAACGGATTGCCGAATGGCGCAAACTTACCATGGCCAAATCGGGTGTGCCGCCCGAAACGATGGACGAACTGGAAAATCATCTGCGCGAAACGACGGAAGAACTTGTTCAGTCGGGCTTGCCCGAACCAGAGGCTTTCCAACGCGCAGTCAAGCAACTCGGAACGGCGCCGGCCATCGCCTCTGAATTTCAGAAACTGGACGAACCCACTTGGGTCCCGGTCAAAGTGGCCATTGGAACCGGCGTCGTGGTGGCGCTGGCGCTGGCGATTGTTCTGATCGCCCGCTTGGACGCTGGCCGGACGAGTTTCCTGCTGGCCAGCCACGTTTTCACGGTGTCGCTTGGATATACGATCACATTTCTCATTGGCGGGTTGGGGATTTGCTTTGTGGGCCAGCGCTGCTTTTCAGATTTTTCACCATCGCGGCTCCGATCCCTTACCCGAATCACTTTCATCCTCGGCTGCATCGCGGCGAGTTTGACCGTGGTCGCAGTGGTCCTTGGCATGGTGTGGGCCAAAGCCGAGTGGGGGCGCTATTGGGCGTGGGATCCAAAAGAAATTGGCGGGTTTAGCGTCGTCGCCTGGCTGGCCTGCTTTTTGTTCACCCATCGGTTTGCTGGTGGCGGCGCTCGGGGCCTTCTTGTCATGAGCGTCCTCGGCAACATCGTTGTCGGCCTGGCTTGGTTTGGCGCGAATCTGCTGGGTGGAACCCACCGCTACGGAACACCAATCTATTCGCTTCCTCTCCTGGCGGCGGTCGCCGCTAATTTTGCATTTTTTCTCATCGGATTGGCGCCGGCGGGCTGGCTGCGACCCCGAAAGGCGTAATCCCGTCTGAGAAGTTCGAGGAGCAAGTGTAGGGATAGGGTTCAGGAGGAAATCATGAGGGAGGTGGGCCGGAACCGATGTGGCAGTATGGACGAGCAATTAGAAAATCGCCTCCGGTTCCTGCGGAAAGCAAACACGGAAGCAATGCCACATTCCGACCGTGGATTGTTCGACCACTTGCTTGGCACCCAGCAGTTGTTAGTGGAGTGGGGAGCGCGGCCCGCCTTGTGTGACGCCGGCTTGTTTCATTCGATTTACAGCACCGAACACTACGAGCAGACGGCGGTGGCACTCACCAGGCGAGACGAGGTGCGGCAGTTGATTGGTGAGGAGGCGGAATCGCTGGTCTGGCTGTTTTGCATGATGCGCCGCGAAACTTTTTTCCTGGACCTTGGAAAAGACCGGAGCCCTTCCGTGCAACACCGCGAGACTGGCGAGCAGATTCCCCTGAGCGGCACCCAGCATCAGGATTTGCTGACGCTGTTGTTCGCCAATTCGATGGAGGCGTTTCCCCGATGTTCCTGGTTCGGGCGGCGCAGTATGTGCATGGCGCTTCGACACTATCGGAAGTTTGCCATTCCATCGGTCCAAATGGCGCTCGACCGATTTGATGTTCGGTGGTGGGAGATTTGGAAATGAGGAATCAGCCGCGCGCTACCGGCACTGGAAGCTGGG
This sequence comes from Terriglobales bacterium, assembly GCA_036001865.1. Classification (GTDB taxonomy): domain Bacteria; phylum Acidobacteriota; class Terriglobia; order Terriglobales; family Acidobacteriaceae; genus DASYTX01. The sequence continues at coordinate 2,132 of DASYTX010000088.1, read as the reverse complement.
GCGCTGCCAATGTGAGAGTTGTGCATTTCCAGTTTCTTGAGTCATGCCTCCGTCCGTGGCCGCCGTCGCTGAGCTTGTGTCGTTGGGCAATTCCCGCACAATGAGTGTCATGCCATCACAAAGCTGGTTGTTGCCTCGTCGGGCAAAGCAGAAGGTATATCAGGTACTGGTCAGCCTTGCCGTCGCCGGTGCGACGCCGTCATGGGCGGGAACCACCGTCGAGTGGAAAGGCGGTGAGGGCGCCTGGGAAAACGCCGCCATGTGGGGCGGCACACTGCCGTCGCGAACGACAGCAGCCCGGATCAACGGCACGCAGGACAAGCCCAGCCAGGTGATCCTGGCCCACACAAACGTGCTGGTGAACCACTTGACTGTTGCTGACGCTGGCAATAGCCAGGCCTCCCTGATCCTGGACGGGCCCTCGTTGACCGCGAGTGCAGCCTTGGATGTTGGCAAGTACAACGGGTCGGATGGGCGATTGGTAGTAAAGTCGGGCCATCTGTTCGTCGCCATGATCTTTGTTGCCGGCGGTGGTGGGGCGGACCAGCGGGGTCGCGGCATCATCGAAATTCAGGGCGGCACCGTGGTCACTAAAGACATCATGTTGGGCAATTCGTCTGGCGGCCATTCCACGTTGCACATCGTCGGGTCGAAGGCGTCCGGCATCGCGGTGGAGGACCATCTTTCTATTGGCGTGTACAATTATCTGGAACTGGAAAAGGAACCGCCGCCGAGCGCGAGCGAACTGATTTTCGATATCGACGCCGAGGGCGTGACGCCGATCTTCACATGGGGCAAGACGGAGGGGCAGGTCAGGTTCCCCGTTCCCGATAACAAGGGCAACGGCGTGGGGACGTGCAGGCTGGTGCTCCATCTGCTGGCCGCGCCCCCTTCGGGCGACATTCTATTGATTGGCGCCGCGAACAAGTGCAAAGGCGAGTTTACCGATTTGCCCGAAGGCGCAGCGGTGCGGGCGGAGTTCGAGAGCAAGGCCTACGAGTGGAGGCTGACCTACCGAGGGGGCGGGAGTAAGTGCGACATTATGCTAACCCGCCCGCGCGTTGCGGCTGCCGATGGAAGAATGGTTCCGTATGTGACCGGCAGGAAGGCGAAGAGCTTTCGGTTCGATCGGGCCGTGGTCGAATCCGCCTATCGGGAGTTCTACCGCCAGGTGGATGCGCAGCAGACCCCCATTGGGGGCGGCCCCCTGGCATTCCGCGGCGCCGAGGGTTATGGCGCCTATGCCAGGGGCGGACGCGGCGGCAAAGTTCTGTTCGTCACGAACCTCAACGACTCCGGCCCGGGCAGCCTCAGAGAGGCGATAGAAACCAAAGGCCCCCGCACGGTGATCTTTCGGGTTGGCGGTTTGATTGAAACCAGGGGGTTGGTAGTCCGCGAGCCCTACCTGACCATTGCCGGCCAGACGGCGCCCGGTGACGGCATCTGCATCAGGAAAAACGGGAGCAGCGGCGACGCCTCCTTCGCGGTCCTGGCGACGCATGACGTGATCATCCGCTTCCTGCGTTTCCGCGCGGGAAATAACTCTGGCCAGGTCCGCTCCGAGAGCTTCCGTGCTTCCGACAGCGACAACTTCATCGTTGACCATTGCTCGGCCAGTTGGGGCACCCCCCAAACGCTGACCACCTCCGGGTCGCTCGACCGCTACACGGTGCAGTGGTGTATTATTGGGGAAGGCAGCAACAAGCAGCGGCATGCCTTTGCGACCGGTGTGGGCGGCGACCGCAGCACCTGGCACCACAACCTTTTCGCCCATATGCAGAGCCGCGTTCCCCGTTGGGGCGATATTACAGTGCAGTGTGATTTCCGGAACAATATCATCTATGACTGGGGCCATGCCGCCGGCTACGGGGACCTGCGCACGCTCAACTACGTGAACAACTATCTGCGCCCAGGCCCCTCCACCACGCAGCGGCCGCCCGCGTTTATTGGCGACCCGAAAGTCATCCTGCCGTCCTCGATTTACGTTGACGGGAACATCATGGTCGGAATGGCCAATGTCGGCCGGGACAATTGGAAAGGCGTGCTTGCCGAGCGATCCCTGCAAAGCTCGGCGCCATTCCCCGCCCCGCAGGTGCAGACGCAATCCGCCGCAGAGGCCCTTGAGCTGGCCG
>DASYTX010000087.1:0-6699 GCA_036001865.1 Terriglobales bacterium | reverse complement strand
GGCGCTTAAGAACTCCTGCTGCACCTGGGAGGTAATGCTGCGATTGCAGAAGGGATATTTTTCCAGCGCCTCCACCGATGCCAGAAACAGCGCCACGTCAAGGAATGAGGCGCCCCGGCTGCTCATGCGGGCGTAGTCGCACATCCCCACGCCGTGCTCGCCGACGATCACGTTGAGAGGGTTGAAATCGTTCAGAACGGCAGAAGATGGCAGCGTCTTCTTAGTCCTGGAGAGCACGGCGCGCGCGCCGGAAAGGATGGTGCGGATGGCGGGCTCGTCCAGTCCCTCGCCGCGGCAGTTCTCGCACAGGCGCTGCAGCTCGGCCAGGAGTTCGCCCGGTTCAAAGGAGGAGGGCATCTCGGCCGTGACTTTGTGGAAGCTGCGCAACCACTCCCCGGTCTTGCGGGCGGCAAGCCCCAGGGTCCCATGGTCAGCATAACCGGGCAGCAGCGCCGCCTTCATCATGATGGACTGCAGCGGCAGGCCATTGAACTTCTCCGCCACAACCGCACCTAGTTCGGTGAAGTCGCCTACCGGGCGCGGCACGCCCGAAAGCTTCTTTTTCTGGAAAATGGAATAGATGCGGTGCAAATTGACGGCTTCAGCTTTGGCATGCCCTTTAGCGGCCTGCGGACCACACTTGGAAGCGCGATACACTTTGGCCGCCAGCCGCTCGCTGCCGTCGGCAAAGTCCACCACGACGTCGTAGATGTAGTGGTCGTTCTTGGGCGTGTGTCCCACCACACGCACATTGCGCAGTTCCGCGCGCTGTGGATACGCCTCCGGCGCAATGCGCCGCAATTCCGCCACGATGTGATCCATTACGCTCTCAGCCATCTGCTCTCCGAGGGTCGATTGATACTTGCAGGCACCTTCAGGACTGCAGTTTCCCTTCCACCGTGAGGGCCCTATTTAGTTGAAAAGGCGAAGGCTAGGGATCCAGGAAGGGAGCGGGAGCAAACTAAAGCGAATCAATGGGAACGGCGATGCTTAATCTTGGCAAGTAGCACGCCCTGCAGAACAGATCGCCGCAGGTCCGGGATGTTGCGGTTAGTAGAAGCCGGGGATGTTGCGGTTAGTAGAAAAGGTACTTGCGCCACTTGGCGTCGGAGCGCCCGATCATGCGCATGATGTGTCGCGAGGTGTGCAAGTTAAAGGCGCGGGGCTCGCGCAGCAGCTTCATGTCGGCCTCCGATGGCAGCCGGTTTCCCTTCTGGCGATTGCAGGGATGGCAGCAGGCCACCAGGTTCTCCCAAGTAGAGAGTCCCCCACGTGAACGGGGCACTACATGGTCCAGCGTCAGCTCACTGGAAGGCAACACCGAGCCGCAGAACTGACAGGTGTTCCGGTCACGCAGAAGAAGGTTCTTGCGGGACAAGGCACGCGTCTGATGAGGAATGCGGCGGTACTCCAGCAGGCGGATCACAGAGGGCACGCGCAGGGCGAGGCGGGCGGAGTGCATGATGTGTCCATTCTCCTCCTCGGCCATGGCAACGCCTTTCAACACCAGGACGATGGCGCGGCGGGCCGCGCACACGTTGATGGGCTCATAGGAGGCGTTCAACACCAGGACGGGCTGGTGCATGGCGCCGTGCCCGTTGCTGCGCGGCGGCGGCAATGTGTGCATCACCTGCCCGAGGTGTTTGCCCGGTTTGATCCCCTGACCTGACATTTCCCTATGCATGGGCCCTCATTGACATTGCGTCATCCGAACCATCGTCGGAAAACGAGGTCGCTTCTTGCTTCAGAACTCTAGCCACAGTAGCTACAAGCACTCGCTTTGCGCCGGCGCGCCGCAACACGCGAGCGCACTCGGCGGCGGTAGTCCCGGTGGTGAACACATCGTCCACCAGGAGTACATCGCGGTCGGCAAGCTGCTCGCGGCCAGCGACCACGAAGGCGCCGCGCACGTTTTCACGTCGCTGGTGAGGCGTCAATCCGGTCTGCGATTCGGTGGCGCGCTGCCGCCGAAGAGTTCCTGCGCTTAGCCGCAACTGTCCAGAGTTCAAATCCTTCAACGCAGCGCAAGCAATCTCTTCGGCCTGATTAAAGCCGCGCTGCCGCACCTTGCTCGCGTGCAGCGGGACAGGAATGACGAGCGCCGATTCGATCTGCCCGGCCAGTCCCGTCACAACCCCGGCCAGCATCCGTCCAAGGACGCCGGCAGCCGGACGCACACGGTCGTACTTGAGCAGGTGGACCAACTCGCGAAGCCCACCGTCATAGCTGCCATAGGCCACTGCTCTTTCGAAGGGCGGCGCTTCGCGGCGACAAAGCCCGCAAAGCACGTCATCGGCGGTGAAGTGGGGGCTGAACAGTCGTTCCCCGCATACCGAACAGGTCTGGCCGCTTATGGGGCGGATTGCTTCAAGGCACGCCTGACAGACAGGAAGACGGGAGATGCTGGTAAGAATGGTTCCGCAAAGACGGCAATCGGAGGGAAACAACGTGGCAAACAGACCTTGCGTGGCCACGTGCCAAAGTGAGACGCACGATGGGTCTCCACGAGAGCCCTCGTCCCTGGCCTGACTGTCACTGCTACTGCTGAAGACGACCCTCCGCGCCCCCGGCAGGAATGCTGGGCCGGGTAGCTGCCTTCATTGTACCGGGCATGAAAGCCCCGACGCAACGTCGGCGGGAAACCTGTTGCCAAACACCATGCAGACGCCATCTAAGTTGTAATAATCACGTGCTGCGTATGTAATTGCCTTTCCGCAGGGCTGAACCACATTCTTGCGAGGAGTCTGAATGAGCACGCCGACAGCGCCTCCCAGCGAAGCCCCGACCGCATACCAACCATACGTCCCGCCTCATATGGCGATGAGCGAATTCACCTTGCGGGCCGTATTACTGGGCCTGGTGATGACCGTGGTATTGGGCGCGGCCAATGCCTACCTCGGCCTGCGCGCCGGAGTGACCATTGCCGCCACCTATCCCGCGGCGGTGATCTCCATGGCGATCCTGCGCCTCTTCCGGGGATCGATCCTCGAAGAGAACATGGCGCGCACCGTGGGTTCGATCGGCGAGTCGGTGGCGGCCGGCGCCATTTTTACCATCCCGGCATTCGTGATCGCCGGGGTCTGGGACCGCTCCTTCGACTTCGGCACAGCGTACTGGAAGTCCACGGCGATGATGGCAGTGGGAGGCACGCTGGGGATCCTGTTCGTCACGCTGCTGCGGCGCGTGATGGTAGAGGACAAAGAGCTGCCCTACCCGGAATCGGTGGCCGCGGCTGAGATCCACAAGGCCGGACAGCGCGGAGCGCAGGCGGCGAAGATCCTGTTTTACAACATGGGGATCGGCAGCGTGGTTTATCTGCTGGGACAGTTCAACCTGTTCAGTGCCAGCCGTGATTTTGTCGTGCACATCGGACAGTTGGGGCGCAGCGCTCTACGCCTGGGGACTGGCCAGAACGCGCCTATCCTGGGAGTAGGCGGACTGACCCGCTTTGACTTGCCCGCGGTTAGCCCGGCATACCTGGGCGTGGGCTACATCATTGGCCCGCGGCTGGCGGCGCTGAACTTTTCCGGCGGCGTGGTGGCATGGGGCCTGCTGGTTCCGCTGCTCATCTACTTCCTCGGGCCGCAGTTGCAGGCCTACCTGCCGCCGGGGTCGCCAGCCGAGGCCTCCTGGGGCGGCATGGCCAATAACGTTTGGCGGTTCATCGTGCGCCCCATTGCGGTGGGCGGCATGATGGTGGGCGCCGGCTACACCCTGTTCCGCATGCGCAAGAGCCTGGTATTAGGGATGCGGCGCGCGGTCTCGGACCTGAAGAAGTCCGGTCATCAGGCCGTTGCTACCAACCGCACCGAACGCGACCTGGGCGCGAAGACGGTGTTCGCCGGGCTGGCGGCCACGTTCCTGTGCATGGTCGCTTTGTATTACTACTTCTCCGGCACGCTGAGCGGCGGGTTGGTGGCCGCGATCGTCATGATCGTGCTCGGCTTCTTCTTTGCCGCAGTGTCCGGGAACCTGGTGGGTCTGATCGGCTCGTCCAACAACCCGGTTTCTGGTCTGACTCTCTCCACACTCATCATCGCGGCGCTGCTGATGGTATCGATCGGCGTCTCAGGGCCAAGCGGCGTGGCTGCCGTGCTGGGAGTGGCGGCGGTGGTGTGCGTGTCGTCGGCGGTTGCGGGTGAGATGCTGCAGGACCTGAAGGTCGGCCACATCCTGGGTGGAACGCCGCGATCGATGCAACTCGGAGATTTCCTGGGCATCGCCGCGGCCAGCGCGCTGCTCTACTTTCCTTTGCTTGTGCTACACCGGGGGAACATCAACGCCGGCGGCATCGGATTTGGGGACCGCGCGTTGTCGGCGCCGCAGGCGGGCCTGATGGCCATGCTGTCACAGGGCATTGTGGGCGGAGACATGGCGTGGCCGCTGGTGGTGGTCGGCATCTTCATGGGCTTCGCACTGATCATGGTGCAGGTGCGCAGCCCCATGCTGTTTGCCGTCGGCATGTACCTGCCCTTGGAGACGACATTCGCTATCTTCATGGGCGGTGTGTTCCGCTGGATGACCGACGCCCTGCGCGACCGTCGCGGCTTTAACGATGCGCAGAAGGCGCGGGTAGAAAATGCCGGCGTGTTGACCGCGTCCGGCCTGATCGCTGGCGAGGCGCTGATGGGCTTAGTGATCGCCACCTTCCGCTTCTTCGAATGGCCTGTCCCTCGCATCCTTGATCAGCCGCCGCTATTCCTCGGGTTACTGTTCCTGGTCGGGCTCGCTGCCCTGATGATCAAGCTGCCGCTGGCCAACGCAGGCCGGCCAGATGAGCCGGCGCCGCCAACGGCCATCATGTAGGCCAAGCGCAAGCCACGAAGGCACGGAGGGCCACGAAGTACAATCTTCGTGGCTTCTTCCTTTGTGAGAATTCGTGTCCTCTGTGGTTGATATTCGATCGAACTTGGCAAGCGTGCGCGAACGCATCCACGCTGCGGCGAGCCGCGTTGGGCGACGGGGGGAACAAGTCGCGCTCATGGGCGTGACCAAGGCATTCCCTGCCGAGCGCATCCGCGAAGCTTACGCCGCCGGGCTGCGGCTATTCGGAGAAAATCGGGTGCAGGAGTTTGCCGCCAAAGTGGAGGCGCTGACCGATCTAGGTGGCGCCGAGTTCCACCTCATCGGCCACTTGCAGACCAACAAAGCGCTCAAAGCCGCAGAGGTCTTCAACGCCATTGACTCTCTCGACTCGCTTCGGCTCGCCGAAAAACTGAATCAAGCAGCCGAGAGCGTCGGCAATATCCTGCCTGTGCTCATCGAGATCAATGTGGGCGGCGAAGAACAGAAGACGGGAGTTTCGTCCGATTCGGCAGACCTCGAGCAGATGCTGGCTGCCGCTCCGCGACTTGAGTTCCTGGAATTCCGCGGGCTGATGACCATCCCGCCCTTCACCGAGGACCCGGAGGGCGCGCGCCCTTACTACCGCATGTTGCGCGAACTGCGCGACCAGGTCGCAGCCCGGCATTTGCCCGCCGTCAAGATGGACGTGCTCTCCATGGGCATGTCACACGATCTTGAAGTTGCGGTGGAGGAGGGCTCGACGTGCGTGCGCGTGGGCACTGCCATCTTTGGGCCAAGGCCGGAGCCACAGTGGACGCGCGGCGGTGGTACGGAGACTTGACCGGCGATGATCCCAGTAAAGGACACGTCCAGTGGCGCAAGTTTTGCGGTGCGAGTTCAACCCCGAGCGAAGCGGAACGCGATTACGGGCACCGTAGGTGATGCGCTGAAGATCGCACTCAGTGCGCCGCCGCTTGAGGGGCGGGCGAATGAGGCGTGCGTTGATCTGTTGGCGGCGGTTTTGAAAGTACCGCGGTCGTCAATTACGATAGCCGCCGGCCAGACCAGCCGGAACAAGGTGGTGCGGGTAGCGGGGCTGAGCGCATCCCAGGTTTCCCAGCGAATAGCATTAATCTTGGCCGACGACCGACGACCGAAGGCCGACAACTACCCATGAACCTCTACGCCATTGTTCTGACCCTCATCGTGCTGACCCTGCTGGCCGTCAGCATCAGCCGCATCCGCACCGTAAAGACCAAGGCCGACTTCCTGGTGGCTGGGCGCACCCTGCCCTGGTTCGTGCTGGTGTTCACCCTGCTGTCGTCGTGGATCGGGGCGGGTTCGTTGTTCGCAGGCGCGGAGAACGCCTTCCGCAACGGCTTTGCGGCGCTGTGGCAGCCGGCGGGAGGATGGGCCGGCCTGCTGATCATTTTCTTCGTGGCGTCGCGAGCGCGGAAATTCGCGCAGTACACCATCCCCGACCTGCTGGAGACACGCTACAACTCGGCCGCGCGCGTGCTGGGTGCAATCGCGATTCTATTTGCCTTCACGGCGATCACCTCGTACCAGTTCAAGGGCGGCGGCGACATCCTGCACCTGATCTTCCCGGACGTCTCCAAAGCGCAGGGAACGTACATCATCGCGGCGTTCGTGATCGTGTTCACGGCGCTGGCGGGGATGTCGTCGGTGGCATACCTAGATGTGGTCATTGGGCTGCTGATCACCGTGACCGGACTGATCTCCGCGCCCATCCTGTTCGCGAAGGCGGGAGGATGGGCGGGAATGCATGCCGCGCTTCCTGAGACGCACTTCCAACTGTTTGGCGAGTTCGGCTTCCGCGACGGCGTCAGTCAGGGCGCCTGGGCAGGGTTCACGCGCGCTATGGAGTACTTCTTCCCCGTCTTCCTGCTGATG
>DASYTX010000086.1:0-2811 GCA_036001865.1 Terriglobales bacterium | reverse complement strand
GAGAGTTTGAGGATACGTTCCTTGATCTCACGTAACACGTCGGCCTTGCGATAACGCGGCTCGATCTGGAAGCCACGGGCAATCTCGCGATACAGGTCCAAGGTGGCACAGGTAGTGTGGGTGACATAGCAGACGGCGTGGCTCGACTTGCCCAAGGAACTCAGGAAGCTGCGTAGCAAGGTGGACTTGCCGGTGCCGGGAGCGCCGAAGATAGCGCCGATGCCCTGGCGATCCACCAGATAGCGCAGCCGATCGATGGCTTGGTGAAAGACATCGGTGCGAAAGATGCGTTCGGGCTCCAGGTCCTTGGTGAAGGGGAGCGATTTGAAGCCAAAAACGCTGCGCAGTCGGGCTTCCAATCGTGTGGTATTTCCCGTGCTCATGGTGCGTCTCCTGAAGCGTTGTCGGGTGGAGGGTTGCGGCGCAGGCGCCGGTTGCCGCCCAGATCCACGGGGAAGGCTTGATGCGTCGTGCTGTCGCCACAGCGGAACAGGACGCGACGCAGGTCAAAGGGGTCGAACAGCACCGTGAGATGTTGGGCAATCCAACGGGGTCCGGCTTCAAACATCTTGCCCTGCAGGGTGAACGTGCCATCCTTGGCAACCCGGCGCGTGGTCTCTTCCAGGAAGAGTTCGTCGAGATCGAGGTCGCGCGGCAGCGGCCGGATTCCTTCGGATAGGCGTAGCCAGCGGTCCAAAGGCGTCTCGCCCTCCAGGCCGCGATGCGAGGTGATATGGTACTCCCCCTCAATCCAGGCAAAGAGGATGCGATTGAGTTCCTCCAGTCCGGTGAGTCGCGTGGTGTCCGTTCGCGCCAGAACGGAGCGGCGGACGGTACCGAACCACCGTTCCAGCTTGGCGCGGCCCTGAGGACGATAGGGCCGGGTATGCAGCAGCTGGAACCCAAGGCGGGCGGCCAACTGCAGCACCAGTCGGCTGCGGAAGATTTGGCCGTTGTCGCAGTAGAGTCGCCGCGGCAACCCGCGTTTCATGAGGGCCTGCTTCAGGCAATCCTTCAAGCTGCGCAGATGCTGCTCGAAGTAGAATTGGGCGTGGGGGATGAGCCGGGTGGCATCGTCCAGGATGGCGAGCAAATAGGTCTGGCGTCGGCTGCCCTCGCGGGTCGCCAGCGCTGGACCGTACATCACGTCGGCCTGCCAGCAGTCTCCTGCTAGATCGAAAGCGTAGGCGCGGTGATCGCGGTGCCGTGGAGCCCGCCGTTGGTCGAGTCCGCGCGCCCGCAGAAAGCGGTACAGGCTGGAGAGGGACGGCAGCGATCGATCCGGTCCGAGAGTGCTGCGCAATTGGGCCAAGATGCCGGGTCCATCGAGTTCGGGACGAGTCCGCGCGCTGATCTCGATCTGTTCTGCCAGTTCGTCGTCAATGGCTCGGCTCTGCCCGTGGTCCCTGCGTACTTGAGGTCGCAGGGCATCCAAGCCATGCCGCTTGTAGCGGTACAGCCATTCCTCGATAGTGCCGAAGGCGACGCGCGTGGGACCTTTGACAGGATGTTCGTGCGTGTGTGCGGCCAGCCGCGCGATCGCCGGCTTCAGGCTCCCCCGCGGGCCGGAAAGCGCCAGCAAGGGTGCGATGATCTGGTAGCGCCACAAGGCGACAGACTCGGCATGTTGCAGCGTCATACGGTATCTCCCTTCGAGTACGAGTAGTAGAAGCGTGTGGCAGTCTCCCGTGCCCCGGTAAAGGTGGCTATGCCGAAAGAGTGTGGTGCGCCGAGTGGCGTAGGACCCGTCGACCGCCCGCGCAGGAGACCTGAGAAGAACTCGGCAGTCAGGTCGGACGAGTTCCAGATGTCCTTGCGGCCGTCGTGCACAGGTCGAGCTAGGGGTCAGGCAGATTCTCAGCCCAAGCCGAGGCCAAAGCGGTTGTGGAACAAACGCCCGTGGTGCACGAACGCGCGCACGGCCGAGTCGAATCCATTGAGCAGTCCGTGAACCAACATCGCCAAGACACCGCGCTTTGCGGGCACCGCCCGTGGGGCGGGCGGCTGGCGCGGAGTCCGCATAGCCAAGTGCGCGCGCAACTGGTGGCCGCGACGCAAAAATCCTCTGACGAGCGACTGCGGTACCGAATGGCCTACGACGTCGGGTCGTGCCTGCCGTATGGACTCCAGAAGGGTGTGGCCGGAGATGAACGCCTGCAGAAAAATACCGAGGATGCCAGGGCCATGCTGGCGCCGCGGCAAGCAGAAGTCAGGGAGCAACGACACCGTTTTGCCGGTGACCGCGCAGCACAGTCGCCGCACCCAGACTCGCACTACCGTCCCTTGGTGTGGCAGCAGCGCCTGGCGTCCGTACCAGCCATGCAGCCGAAGCGGATGCGCGTTTGAGCAGAAAGGACAGCGCCGCGTCTCTGCGGTCACCAGACACCCCGGAGATCGCACGTAATCCTTGACGCTGCCCGAAACCTCGCATACTCTTTGCATCGGATGATGCGATCGGGGTCACATGCTTTCGGAGCGTGAGCCCGATCACTTCGGAGGCAACTCACACCGCGCAAGATGGGAGCTGCTTCCGGGAACGAAACGACCCTCGCGATCCGCTCGCGAGGGTCATTCTATTTACGCCAAATTGCCGCGTACTTCTACGGTCTAAGCCGCGATCACCGGAAACCAGCGCGATAAAGACGAGCCCTGACGCCCGGTGTCAAAGCGGCTGCTGACACCAGGGAAGCTAAGCAGACAGGCACCTCGCGTGAGCTTAGGTTGCCGGGAATGGAACTCAATGCTGAGGCAATCGACCGCTATTGGGGAAGCTAAGCAGACAGGCACCTCGCGTGAGCTTAGGTTGCCGGG
>DASYTX010000085.1:0-5044 GCA_036001865.1 Terriglobales bacterium | reverse complement strand
TGGAAGACCTTCTTCGCCAGGTCCACACCGATCGTGCTAACTTCCCTCATGGATGGCTCCCGTCCGTTGGTGTCTTTGACAACCCAACTTTGGCACATCGATGCCGTGAGGGGGCCATCCACCCCATCAACCTCTTGTTCGATTCCGTACCGAGTCCGATCTTGAAGCGGAAACTACGCCGGCCGTACGCTGTCCGCGGTGGCAATTTGGTATGGCCCACGTTGCCCCCAACACGCTGACTAGCCCCGTCTCCCTGGCGGGGCGTTCTTTGAGCGGGCGCCCGCTTCCCTTCCGCCGCCAGGTTGGTTCGAAAACGTACCGAGTTCGCGGTAGGCGGCCCGCTGGCGCACGCGTACAGTTCTGGTCGTGAGGGGCCGCCAACCGGATTGGGAGGGTCGCACCCATGGAAACCCTATTCTATGTCGTTGGCCTGGGCGCTGTTGCTGCCGCCCTCTTCAGTGCTCTGGGCATCTGGTAAAAAGTCGTGGCCGATTGGAACGCCGCCGCTTTGACCCACTCGGCCGCAGAGCACCGCCAGGAAGCGCGCCGCCTCCGTACTTTGGCAGAGATTGTCACCACGCAAGCCCTGCGGCAGACCCTGCTTAATGCGGCGGCAACCTATGACAAGCTGGCCAGATCGGCAGCGTCCGGTCACCGTGACGCTGCCGAATAATTTCGCCGATCGATAGCCGACGGCGACGACGCCGTGCTCGAGGGCCGCGGAGCGGGCCGATCGGGCCATCCGAAGGATCTCGCCATGGAGTTCCGTTGTCCGTATTGCCTTCGCACTCGCTTTCAGATGGTCCCCGGTCGGGTAGACGAGGCCAGGTGCTTGTGGTGTGGCAAGGAGTCGAAGATTACGGCACCCGCCCTTAAGTCCAACAAAACCAGGCGGGCCGGCAAGCCATTAGTGCGATCGAGACGATCATAACGGGACCCCGATCACCCCTGGGTGGGGAGCGCCGGTATCTGCGCGTCCTACGAGGACACTCGTCAAGATCCAGATCACTACTTCATCAACCATGTGGACACCTCCGGCAGTTGAACCCGCCCGGTGGGTCATGAGAACAACCATAGGGAGAACGGCACCGGCCAGCAGAGGGCGGCCGCCCGCGCCGATCAATGCACCCTCACCTTCCGCCAGCTGCAATGGCGTTAATGACTGGAGGCGTTGCCCTTGGGCTGTTTGCTCGCCTTCCCGGATGGCTTCGCAGCCGTCTGATCAAGAAGCGCCATTCTGTCGCAAATCGTCTGCAACCGGCCGGGCCACTCGGCCGCCTCATGCAGTCGCCGAAGGGTGGTTCGGATGGTTCTGTCCAGAGCTTCGTTGTCCATGCCCCTAATGTGGGGGCTGGTTTGTACGATTCCATACAATTTTGTCTATCCTCATGCTGACCGGCGGACCCTTCAAGCCGTGCCCGTCAATGTGCTTATGAGTGATCTAATTTCGCGGTCCGTGAAGGGCTTGTTGAGGCAAGGCCGCCCTTGGAGTGCCTCGGGAAGATGGCGCCGCGAATAGGCGGTTACGAATGCGAACGGGATGCCCCGTCGCGCCAACACATCCGCTACGGGGTCGACCGTTTGATCGATGAGGTAGACGTCCAACAGCGCGGCGTCGATCGATTCTCGCAACGCGACTGGAAGCGCCGTGGTGACCAGGCTTAGGGGACCTACCGGCTCACAACCGCAATCTTCAACGGCAGCCGCCAATTGCAGCCCAAGCATAATCTGATCTTCAACGATCAAGACCCTTGGTGCTCGAGATGGCACGCATCCACCCCTCTATTGCCTTGCGGCCACCTGTGGCTTGCCAGAATCGAAATCAACCCTTGGCTCTGTGTTTTGTTCCCGTGACAAAAAACAGGCAAAGCCAGGGAACTTTACCGGCTACCGGCGGTTGAGGTGGTCGCGGCGCGCTCATTGACGCCTCAGGCTCCCCGCTCGCGGCGTCCGCACGCAGCCCCACTGCTAATGAGCGCGCCGCAGCTGGGGGGTCGGGAAAGCCCATGCTGCTGGACCGCGACTACAACTGGTGCGCCGAGACGATGCTGAGGAAGTACGACTTAGCGGCCCTAAGTCGCGCCGAGCATCGGGCGCGGGAAATGCTGCAGGATGGCAACCCTGATGGACGCGACATCTGGACAAGAGTAGCAGCGACCATCCGGCGGATCCAAGCCAACGACGCCCAGGCGGCCTAACAACAGGGCTAGCCTTGCTTCTCGAAGTCTCAGTTTGAATGAGAGCGTCGACGGCGACCGTCAGTCTGCGCAGGAAAAAGTTCCCGCACCGATTTGGCCCCTGGGCCGGGCGGCCGGCGCGGACCGCCTGCGCCGATCAGCTGCTAGAGGACGGTGATCCCGTAGCGGCGGTGACCTGACACCGGATCTCCGACGCTACCGCAAGGGCGCCGCGGGCGCATTCGTTCGGCGACCAAGCGCGACAGTCGCTGACAATCGAAGTTCTCGACGGGTGCTTTTTGTTGGCGCGATTCCCGCAATTCCTCGCAGTTCCGTTTGATCGAGCAGCTCCCAAACTTGATATCCCATCCTGTAGCCGTGCGTATCGCCGACACCACAGCGCCGCACGAGCAAATAACTTGTGCCATTTCAGTATTCCTACCTGAGGCGGACGATCGTCGACTATCTGCCGAGGAACGGCGTTATCAGCGCGAGCACGAAGGGGACCGCGAACACCAGCACAACCGTGACAACGACGGCGGCCGACGCGAGGCGCTCGAAACTACGAAACAACATTCCCGCCTCCATGTTTTGTTGGTTGACCACGGCGCACGTATGACGGGTTGTTCCTTCGAATGCAGTGACGTGGCGCACAGCCAGGCGATGAGAGCCGTCACACTTGGCGCTGATTCTGTGCGCTCAGGACGGCGTCGCGCTCGCTTTTTGGAACTAAGCTCTGTGCTACTGCGTTGATTGGTCGGAACCGCCGCAGACTGACCATCTCGACAGTTCCAAGTGCACACCCCTTAGGCGAAACGCCCCGCACCCCCCGGTGCGGGGCTTTCCTTTGACATCGTGGAACGATCGTCGATGCGGGCCGTTGATTAAGTGCGGCGTGCTGGCGCTTGGAGCGCTCAACCGAGACTTGCCTGAGCCGCTCCCGATATTTTTCAGCGACGGCGCGCCGCGCTCACCTGCGTGGCAGGTTCACATGGGCGATATCATATTGTGGGCCGCGGTTGGTCTTTTGTTTGCTGTCGCAGTCCTGGCAGTGCTCGCAGTCTGATCGCGAGCATCGCATGAGTGACCAGAAAAACGGTACTTGAGGCTAGAGAGCTCTATAGCAGCCCAAACGGGGACCGATGGTATCTGGCCTGCGATCCCGGTTCAGGGCAAGTATTTGTCATGCATGAACCCAACGCTCCATCCGTGACAGCTTCACAACGTGATGTCCGCACCATAGATCGGCACATCGCCGAATCTGAAGACGAGATCCGCCGTCAACGCGAACAGGTGGAAGAGTTGCGCACGGGCGGCCGCAGCATAATTGCGGAAGAGGCTGAGCAGTTGTTGTCTAAAATGATCGATGCCCTGGAAGAGATGAAGGAGCACAGGCGCGTGATCATTGAGAATCTGCAGCGAAAAGGGTGAGGCGGAGCCGAAGCCGTGGCTGCGGATGCTCGCTTCGGCGGCGACCAAGATCAGCTATCGAGGGTTGCGGCGGTAGCGCTTGCCAAGCGAAAGCGACCCCGGCCCACAAATCTATAGGGTGCGAAAATGTTACAATTGAGCGTGGACAAGATCGACATCCGGTGCACCGTAAGGCGGTTCGGAATTGCGTTCGCAGCGCTGGTGTTTGCCGAATTGAGTAGCGCGCAAGCTCAAGAATCAGCGACGGAAGGTTGGAACCAAGAACCTTCGACTACGTCGGGCGGATTTGCTCAGGCAGGATGCCAACTTCTCGGCACGGCCGGACTTAGCTGGCCGGATGGCCGACAGGGGATCATCACATTTTGGCACTGCGAGGACGGGAAAACTGCGCGCTGTCTCGACTACTTCAATGCTGAGATGTCAGCAACGGGCGGCCGATGTGACTCCGCTACGATGCGGAAATAAGCGCGCAAACGTAAAGCGCGCTACCATGAAGCGGATGGGGCGGCGTGTCGCCAAAGAGAACGGCCAGCGCTTCCTGGTGGCTACGTCGTCGATGATGCCGCGGTCAACCATGCGCTCGTCGTGGCGCGTGGGGGCATCGTCCAATCAGGTTGCCAGTGAGAGAATGGTGGTTGTCGGGTTGTGAACGGAACCCGCTGAGCTGTGGTCTCTTGCACCATCACGATCGCGGGCGGCGAATTATCAGTAGAGCCTAGCCTTTGGGTGCTGTCCGCTGCGGCCTGAGCGACATTTTGCACAGCGTCGACATCGCCAGTCATGGCAGCGCCAAGGAGTGAGCCGCAGAAGATGCAGGCACGGACAATTCGCGTGAGTCGGCCGCAGAAGATGCACGTTCTCGTATTATTCATAGGATTTCAGATAAGCCGGTGGCGTCGGGAAATCAACAAGATGTCGTCGGCGTCCAGCTTTCCAACGCAGCAATCGCGGCGATGTAGCTGTTGCCCATGAGCGCCACGACAACACCGCAGAACGCGATAAGTCCCGCGGCGATCGTCTGATACGTGCGCAGCACGTCCAGAAAGCAGGTCCACCACATGCCCGACAACATAGGGGCGATTCGCGTGAACCGGTTGATTTTCCTAGCATCTGCTGTTGCGATTTCCACAACACTTGTCCTTTTATATCAATGACTTACATCGAAAACCGCAACATGCTACGGTCCTCAAACTGAACGGCCGGCGCCGTCCGGCAGACGGCACAAAAACGGGCCGAGCAGGTGCGTCAACACCTACCCGGCCCTAATCACCACCGGCCCGATGGAGGGGCCAGCAGATGACTAAGAGGAACAATACACCAAGCCAGCCGAAACGTTCCCGCCCATCCCCCGCAGAGCAAGTCCGTCAGGGGAAGGCTTTCCGCGCCCTTGTGGATCGCGCAGGAGGGCCAAACTGCGCCAGCTTACACCGCGCCGG
>DASYTX010000084.1:0-5355 GCA_036001865.1 Terriglobales bacterium | reverse complement strand
TGCACAGCGCTCAATTTTCTGCGCGCTGCGGCCTGCGGCCTGCGCGCGCGCCTTCGGAAGAGAGGAACAACTCTGGTGAGCCAGCTTTCCCGGGACTTACGTCCCGGGCTACTTTCTTCCGGCCCTTGCGGGCCTGGGCGTGCCGGTCCAAGCAGCACGCCTGGCTCGATCCGAACCTGTGGTGTCGTCCCTAAAGGGACTCGCTCGTTTTCATTTCGTTGACCCAGGACTTACGTCCTGGGCCAACCCAAATGTCGCCCCTGAGGGGCTGGGCCACTGTCGCTCCCAACTGGACGCGCTTCCTCGGGCATCACGTGCACGGCGCTCAATTTTCTGCGCGCGGCGGCCTGCGGCCTGCGCGCGCGCCTTCGGCAGAGAGGAACAACTCTGGCGATCTAGCTTTCCCGGGACTTAACGTCCCGGGCTACGTTCTGCCGGCCCTTGCGAGCCTGGGCGTGCCGTGCCGAGGAGCACGCCTCGCTCGGACATGACTTGCTCAGCTCTCAATTCGTAGTCGATTTTGTTTTCCTTGTCTTTGTCTTTGCGCGCTTCGGCCTTCGGCCTGTGCGCCGGCCTTCGGCAGAGAGGACAACTCTGTGATCCAGCTTTCCCGGGACTTACGTCCCGGGCTACTTTCTGCCGGCCCTTGCGGGCCTGGGCCGCTGCCGGTGCAAGCTGGACGCCTGGCTCGATCCGAACCTGTGGTGTCGTCCCTAAAGGGCCTCGCTCGTTTTCAGTTCGTTGACCTAGGACTTACGTCAAGATTATTCACTTGACCAAGGATGTGCCTGATGCATCCTGGGCTAACCCAAATGTCGCCCTGCGGGGCTGGGCCACTGCCGGTGGTCCTGCATCTGAGCTGTCCCAGCGATCAGTGTTCTCCGGCGGTCTCAGGTTCCGGGCTAATCTCCCGGATCACCCGGGCTAAAGCCCGTGCGTAGAGCCAGCATTCTCGCGGGCCTAGAAGGCCCGCGCTCCCACCAAAAACACTGCGAGGCGCAAACAAAAATTGGGCCGTGCCCTCGGGCACGGCCTGTCAAATCTCGAATCTTGAAAGTCGAAGGGGCGGCTACCCCGCCTTCTCCATCATGGCCAGGGAAACGTCGCGCTTCTCCACCATATCCTTGGTGACCTCGAACTCTTTGACCTTCTTCTGGCTGGGCAGGTGGTACATGAGGTCGAGCATCAGCTCTTCCAGGATCATGCGCAGGCCGCGGGCGCCGACTTTGCGGGCCATGGCTTCGCGCGCGATGGCGCGCAGGGCTTCGGTGGAGAACTTCAGGCGGACGTTTTCGAACTCGAACAGCCGCTGGTACTGCTTGACGATGGCGTTCTTAGGCCGGGTGAGGATCTCGATCAGGGCGTTCTCGTCCAGGTCGTCCAGGATGCCGACCACGGGGAGGCGTCCGACGAACTCCGGGATCAGGCCAAACTTGATTAGGTCAGGGGGCTGTATTTGGCGGAGCAGGTCGGTGTCGCGCTTGCTCGGAGGCACGAACTCCTTGCCTTCTTTCTCCTCGGGACCGAGGAACCCCATGGCCTTCTTGCCCACGCGGCGCCCGACAACTTTCTCCAGGCCCACGAAAGCTCCGCCGCAGATGAACAGAATGTTGGTAGTGTCGACGGGCGTGAACTCCTGGTGAGGATGCTTACGGCCGCCCTGCGGGGGGACGTTGGCGATGGTGCCTTCGAGGATCTTGAGCAGCGCCTGCTGCACGCCTTCGCCGGAGACGTCGCGGGTGATGGACGGGTTCTCGTCCTTGCGGCCGATCTTGTCGACCTCGTCGATGTAGATGATGCCGGTCTGGGCCCGGCCCACGTCGCCGTCAGCCGCCTGCAGCAGCTTCAGGATGATGTTCTCCACGTCCTCGCCGACGTAGCCAGCTTCGGTGAGGGTGGTGGCGTCCACGATGGCGAAGGGCACGTCCAGCATCTTGGCCAGGGTCTGGGCCAGCAGGGTCTTGCCGGTGCCCGTGGGCCCGATGAGCATGATGTTGGACTTGGTCAGCTCCACGTCGCCGCGCTGGCGGTTCATGTGAATGCGCTTGTAGTGGTTGTAAACCGCCACCGCCAGCTTTTTCTTGGTCTGCTCCTGCCCGATGACGTACTCGTCGAGGAAGGTCTTGACCTCGGCGGGCTTGGGCAGGTGGTTGGGCGCGGCAGCGGCGTGCGTTTCCGTCCGGTCATCTTCCAGGATGGAATTGCAGACGGCAACGCACTCGTCGCATATGTAGGCGCGGGGATAGTCGCTGGGCGAGGAAATCAGTTTGGCGACGGCATCTTGTGATTTGTGGCAGAAGGAACAGCGAAGCGTTTCATCCGAACCCGACCGAGGTTTCACTCCCTTAGACTCCTTGCACCACCGCCCATCGACTACTTGTGCTTGTAAATGATCTCGTCGATGATGCCGTACTCCTTGGCCTGCTGACTCGCCATGATGAAATCACGCTCAACATCTTTCTCTACTTTATCAAGTCTTTGGCCGGTATGTTTGGCCAGAAGCTGATTAGTTAGCTCCCTCATGCGCAGGATCTCGCGGGCGTGGATGTCGATGTCGGTGGCCTGCCCGGAGAGGCCGCCCATGGAGGGCTGGTGGATGAGGATGCGAGAGTTGGGCAGGGCGAAGCGCTTCTTGGAGGATCCGGCGGCGAGTAGCAGCGCCGCCATGGAGGCCGCCTGTCCGATGCAGATGGTCATCACGTCGGGGCGGATGAACTGCATGGTGTCGTAGATGGCCATGCCCGCGGTGATGGAGCCGCCCGGCGAGTTGATGTAAAGGGAGACGTCTTTTTCCGGGTCCTCGGCCTCGAGGAACAGCAACTGGGCGATGACCAGGTTGGCGATGGTGTCGTCGACCGGAGTGCCGATGAAGATGATGTTGTCGCGCAGCAGCCGGGAATAGATGTCGTAGGCGCGTTCGCCCCGGCTGGTCTGCTCGATCACCATGGGGACCAGGGCCATGTGAGGCTCTTTCACAATCACCTGCCTGTGTTCACACTCCTGCCCCGAAGCTGGGTGACGGGGAGGGTCGCAAAGCGGCCCGCGTCAGGCGGACCGGCGATATAAAAAATCGAGGGTCTTCTCGCTGCGGATCCTATTGCGGATTCTATCGAGTGCGCCATCGCGTGTCAAACGAGCGCGCACCGCCTCCGCGGTCTGCTGGGTCTGGCGGGCCAGCGCCTCCACTTCGCGGTCGACTTCTTCGTCGCTGACCTGGATCTGCTCTTCTTGCGCGATCCTTTCGAGAATCAGCGAGGCTTTGACTTCGCGCACGGCGGCCTCGCGCTGCCCGGCGCGCAGGCGCTGGAAGTCCATGCGCTTCAGGTCCTCGGCCTTCATGCCATGCGCCGCCAGCGCACGCAGCCCGCGCTCCAGGCGGATTTCGATCTGGCGGTCGATGAGCGCCTCGGGCACGGGGAAGTCGTGGCGCTGGACCAGTTGCTCCACCAATTTGTCCTTGGCTTCCTGCTCAGCATCGTGCCGCTTCTGGGATTCGAGCTGCTCGCGGAGCTTGGACTTCAGCTCGTCCAGAGATTGGAACTCGCCGACTTCGCGGGCGAAGTCGTCATTGAGTTCCGGCACCTGCTTCTGCTTGATGGCCTTCACGGTGACGAAGTAGCGCAGGGTTTTGCCCGCCAGGCGCTGGTCGGAGAAATCCTCGGGGTAGGCGACCTCGAAGCTGCGCTCCTCGCCCGGCTTGGCGCCGCGGAGGTTTTCGGTGAACTCGGGCAGGGTGTCGGCCCCGCCGATCTCCACCATCACTTCGTCCATGGTCACCGGTTTCGATCCCGGGTCCGCCGCTTCGGCGGCGGCAGGTGCGCCAGTGGGGGCGCCGGTGAGCGAGATCAGCGCATAATCGCCGTCGCGCAGCTCGCGATCTTCGACCGCGGCGTAGCTCGAGTGCTGTTCGCGAAGGGTGTCCAGCGCCTTGGCGACCTCTTCCTCGGTCACGCTGGTGTCTTTGTGCTCGGGGCGAAGCTCCTGGTAGCCGGAGACTTCGATTTCTGGCAGGACTTCGAAGCTGGCCTTGAAGCGCATAGGCGCACCCGGCTCGAGGCGCAGATCCGTGACGCGCGGCTGTGACACTGGCCTGAGGCCCTGTTTCTCAACCTCGCACCGGAAATACTTGGGCACGAGCGCCTCGATGACTTCACTCTTCAGGTCCTCGGCGAAGCGTTGGCGGACGATCCCCGCCGGCACCTTGCCCTTGCGGAAGCCGGGCAGCCGCGCCATCTTCTGGAATTTTTCAACCAGGGATTCGGTTTCACGCTCGACTACCTCGGCCGGAATTTCGACCTCGATCACGCGCGTGCAGGATTCTTTAGTATCTGCAGAAGTCAACGGGTTTCCTTCGGGATCACGTCAGGCGGGATCGTTCCGAAGAGCAAGAATCAATTGTAAAGACGCGTGGGAAGAAGCGTCAAACGACTGAGCCGTCGTCGGTCGTCGGTCGTCGGCCTTCGGTCGTCGGCAACCTTCGTTGCGGGACATCAGCCCAGCGGGCTATGCCGAGCGCAAGGTGATCAGCGTCACCTCCGGAGGACAATTGAAACGGACTGGGGGAGCGATGACGCCGATGCCGCGGTTGGTGTAGACCTGCAAGTTGCCGACGCGGTTCAGGCCCTCGGGATATTTTTGGGCCATCGAGGGCAGGATGATGGGGCCGATGCCGGGAAGGCGGACCTGTCCGCCGTGGGAGTGACCGGAAAGCTGAAGGTCAACGGGGAAGCGCGCGACGTAATCGGCGACATCGGGTTCGTGCACCAGGACAACCGTAGCTTCACCCGCGGGCACGCGGCGCAAGGTATGGGGCAGATCGGCCGTGCCCGCCCAGGCGTCATCAATGCCGGCGATCCATAGTCGCGCGGCTGCACGCTCGAGCGCAAGCGCTTGGTTGCGCAGCATTTGTAATCCCGCGTCATGGAATGCACCCGCGACTATGGTGGCGTTGTTCCAGTGGTCGTGGTTGCCGAGTACGGCGAAGGCAGGCACGGGGGCGAATTGGCGCAACACATCGGCGCAAGGTTCGGCGTGGCGCGCACCCTCGGGACCATTGCAGCGCCCGACGTCGTGAGAGACGAAATCACCAGTGAGCACCACGGCGTCCGGGCGTAAGGCGATGGCTGCATCTACCGCCGCTTGCACACCTCGCCGTCCCATGTAGGGGCCGTAATGAATGTCGCTGATCTGGACGATGCGGAATCCGTCGAAGGCCTCGGGCAGCCGGCGCAGGCGTATGTCGAGGCGTTCGATGGCTAGATCACGCGGCTCGATGAGCAGTGAGTGAACGCCCATCCCAACTGCCGCTATTCCTGCTACTGCCGCCGTGCCGCGAAGGAAATCGCGGCGTGTGAT
>DASYTX010000083.1:0-19998 GCA_036001865.1 Terriglobales bacterium | reverse complement strand
AGTCGAGTTCGGTCGAAGCGGTGTACGCAGGATTTCCTCCCACGATCACCAGCATCTCCACGCGGCCCGCATCCATGTCGCGGACCAATTCCTCGAGCGACTGCCCCTGCTGCACCGGGTTCGCTTGGATCGGTTCGGAATAGATAACGGTGTTCCCAACGTTGCCCAGCCGCTCGTTCATGACGTGCGCCAAGGCGTGCACACTGGGCGATTGGTGCGCGCCGGGGATAATTACGCAGCGCCCCCGGTGTGCTTCCAGGTCACGCGCCAATGCCTCGAGGAATTCCTCGTCGTGCGCTGATCCCGTGATGGCTCCTGCCCAGCCAAGCCTTAGGGCCAGCGCCCGCGCGAAGCCCTCAATCTCCGACGCTTTCATCACCAGCCGGTGGTCGGCCTTGGCGCCGGTCAGCGAGGGCGCGCTCTCCACCGTGTACAACCGGTTCATCGGCACGCCGGGCTGGAGCTTCCGGCGTGCCGTGAACTCGCGGGTGTAGCGCAGCGAGCCCGGCATGTGCCAGGGAGCGAGGAAATCGGCCTCGAGCGAAACGATGACGTCCGCCTGGTCCAGCCGATAAAGGGTTTCCACTGTTTGGCCAAACGCGATTTCAGCCCCGCGGTGCACGTTATCGCGGTTGATCGGCTCCCACTGGTGCCACCTGGCCTGAGGAAATTCCCGCACAATGTCATTGATCTGGCTGGCCAGCGTCGGCGAGGCGACGGTTTCGGTTAGGAAGCGCAAGCCCGCGCCGCCGCTTGCTCGCTGTTGCCCAAGGGCTTGGCGCGCCGCAGTGAAAAAGGCGTCCCAGCTACGCGGTACACCCAGATAGCTGATCACCTGCGAGCGTTCGGGATCGTAGAGCGAGAGCACCGATGCCTGGGAATAAACATCTGTCGCGCCCAGGCTGGCGCCGTGCTGCGGATTTCCTTCAACCTTCGTCGGCCTGCCTTCATTGCTCTTCACCAGCAGCGGACGCGCAATGCCGCCGACCGGAAACGCGGTTGCAAAGTAAAGAGGCTTGCCCAATACCAATTGTTCAGGCTGATCGACGTAAGGGACGATCGGCTCCAGCGGCTGCTTCGTGCATCCGCTCAAGCCCGCCAGTGCCAGTGAGGCTGACGCCAGCATCAAAAAATCGCGGCGGGACACGCTTTCCTTCCACTCCGAGGCCAGCCGCGGAAACTCGCGATGCAGCATCTCTTCGAAGGCAGGTGACTCGGCCAGCTCCTCCAGGCTGCGCCAGTAGCGCGGGCCTGTAGCCGAAGCCAGCTTCTGCTGCACTGCCGTGAGATCCAGGCCACCCTCCTGGGCACCCGCAATCCGCACCAGCTTGGCGGCATCTTTGCAGCTCGGCTTCTC
Source organism: Terriglobales bacterium (assembly GCA_036001865.1). Classification (GTDB taxonomy): domain Bacteria; phylum Acidobacteriota; class Terriglobia; order Terriglobales; family Acidobacteriaceae; genus DASYTX01. The sequence continues at coordinate 18,641 of DASYTX010000083.1, read as the reverse complement.
GCGGTTGGTTGGCATGCCTGCCTTATGCGTGCCGCTGCCTAGCGATGGCACGTTGAACAACTTGTGAGATCGTTGGGCGTACGTATCCGGTACCGTTGGATGAGCGCACGCCCCAGGGCCATCTGATCCGTGTAGCTCCTGCCCGCCACGACGACGGGCCGGTCGCTGGTCGGCGGCTGATAGCGCATGTTGAAGACTTCCTCTTTCGGTCGCAGATACTTGTCAGGCGCGCGATGACAATCCAGGCACCACTCCATCTGCAGCGACTTGGCCTGAAACATCAGCGGCATGCGGTCCACCGGCCCGTGACAGGTGTCGCAGCCCACACCCTTGTTCACATGAATGTCGTGATGGAAATAGACAAAATCGGGCAGATCGTTCACCCGCGTCCAAGCGATGGATTGGTTGTTGCGATAGCTGGCGCGCACCGGCTCCAGCATCGGGCTGGCGGCCCAGACCTGCGAGTGGCAGTTCATGCAGGTCCTGGTCGGGGGCACGCCGGCGAAACTCGATTCTTCGACCGAGGTATGGCAGTAGCGGCAATCGATCCCCATCCCGCCCACATGGTGCTGATGACTGAACGGCACCGGCTGGTTCTGGGCTTCGCCCATGCGCGTGATGTATGGCGACCGCTGCAGTTCGGCCAACGCCCAACCCAGCACGGCCACGAAAAACACAAATCCGTAAATCGTGACCCGGGAGATGGTATTGGTGCTGCGGTGAAAGATCTGCGACATCTGGCGAACGTTCCCGTCTTGCGGAAGGACGCATTGGCGTCCCGGGCCGATGCTGCGCTGTTTCGATGACTAGCGAGCCGAAGGGCTCGGCGACATGTCGCCCACGTGCGATTACGAAGCCCGAAATTATAGCAGGTAGATTTTCCCTACTACTGCACTGTGGTTGGATGTGCGCTCGGCGTGAAAGTATTTCCGGGGCTTGCGCCGAGGCGCTGGGCTGACACCCACGCTGCGGGATGTTTGTTTCCGGAGCGGGCTGGCTGCTAATTCACTGAGTGCACGTCATCCGGCGTCAACAAGACAAAGCTGCATCCCGTGGCCGTAGTCGTACAAGAGAGCACGCCGCGGCGCACTAGCTTAGTGGGGGTGGCGTCGGGAAACGAGGTGGCGAAATTCGTTGCTTGCAACGTCCCGGTGAAGGTTCGTAGCTTCTCACTGCCGCGAATGAACTTCACTGCTTCAACTTTCGACCCAGGCGCGAGCAGCACGAAGAACTCCGCTTCGGCGCTCTCATTCACCAGCGGAGCGAGTTTCATAGTGCGCGCTCCCGCGAGCTCGCGACGGGCTTGTTCCACCAGCGCGTCCACCTTCTTGTCGCTGCCTACGAGCGCCGCCAGGCGTTGCCGCGTTTCGAGGGGCGGACGTGACGCCGCCAGCGCCATCGCATAGGCCCGGATGGCCTCTTCTTTATTTCCCCGTTTCTCGTACACCTGTGCCAGGTGATACCCGACCTCGCCGTGCTGGATCAGCTCCCAAGCCGCGTGGATGAACCGCTCTGCCTTTTCCAGATCGCCATTCTGAAAGTAGATCCAACCCAGCGTGTCCCAGAAACTGCCAATTGCCGACACCTGCCCCAGATCTTCCGCACGCAGGCGGTCCAGCGTGACATTGCGCAGGCTGGCAGCGGTGGCCGCGATGGCCGACTCCGCATAGCGCTGCGCCCGGTCCAGGTGCGCCTTGTGGCGCGACAGCTCGTAGGCCACGTTGTTCCAGATTCCCGGCACCGGCAGGATTTCGACCGCGCGGTCAAACGATTCCAACGCTTTGTCCGGCTGATTGAGGCTCAGGTAGGCCTCGCCGAGCGATACGTGGTAGGGAGCGTTGTCCGGCTTGAGCGACACCGCCTTCTCCAGCAACGGCACTGCCTCGGCGTACTTGCGCCACTCGCAGTACATCGACCCCAGGCTTCCATACGCGAACTCGTCCAGCGGATTGATCTCCAGCTGCTTGCGGAAGGCCTCGGCCGCACGTTCGTATTTCTGCTGCCTCCAGTACACCGATCCCAGGTGATTATGGGCCCACTCGTCATAGGGATTTACTTCGAGCTGCTTGCGATATGCAGCGATGGCGTCGTCCATGCGCTGCATGGCCTGGTACGTCCGGCCCAGGTTGATCCACGCCTGTTTGTGCTTGGGCTCAAGTGTGGTGACGCGCTTCAGCAAGTCCGCCGCCAGGTCGAACTTTTGGTTGCGTAACGCCGCCACGCCAGACTCGTAGAGGTCCTCCACCTTGGCGCTCTCGGGGATGCTTGGCGTTCCCGCCACCGCGGCTTCCAGGGGGAGCGTCTGCGCTTCATCGGCACGAACCGCGCGCCGGAACGCGGCGTAGTCACCGGCGCGCTCTTGCGGCAACTCGCTTACCTTCACGGCCAGTGCGCGCTCCGCTACCAGCGTGTTCCCCTCAACCTTGTATTTTGAGCGATACGTGCCGTAGTCCCGCTCCATGGTGACCGCGATGGGCGCGCGTGCCGTGAATTTCGCCGGCAACTCCAGCTTTAGCCGCGCCGAGCTCTCGAAGGCCGGCCCCAGTTCCAGCGCTCCGCCCGGCTCGCTGCGCTCCAGGTCCGGCTCCCTCAGCCCGAAGACCGGCAGGTACACCTCGGTTTGCGACCTTCGGCTCGACCAGTCCAGATAGTTCGGCTCGACCGTCTCGTACTCCACCCAGAAGGCTTCCTTGGTCGCGCCCGGATCGGCGACCTTTACATCTGTTACCTCTCCCCGCAGCCGGTAGAAAAGGTGCAGCGTCTGGGCCAGGTTCTTCCAATGGCTGGAAGGAGTGTGACGAAATGCCAAGCGAAGTGCCAGCTCGTTATCGCCGCGCAACTTGTGCCGCACCCTAGCTTCGAGCTTTCCCAGTTCGCTTACCTTGCCTTCAATCTGGACCACTTGGCTGTTAGGGAACGGCAGATCGGCGGGGGTTTCCACCACCCTGGCACTCCCATCGCGCGCCACCACCAGCGCTTTTTTCTTGCGCAGGTTCATGGAAAGCAACCGGAACGGCGCTACTTCGGCGGTGGTATCCAGCCACAGGTAGCCATCCCGCTGCGGGATAGCGGTGATCATGTGATTGAACTGAGAAGGTGCGGGAAGATCAGGGTCGAGGTCTCGCCTGGTGTTGATCAGCGCAGCCTGCGCCTTGATCCCTACCGACTCCAGCAACGACGCCAGCAGCGTGTGTTTGTCCTTGCAGTCGCCATACCAGTTGCCCAGCACCTGCTCGGCCGCGTGCGGCTGATAGCGGCCCACCCCAAACGAGAGGCTGATATAGCGGAAGTTCTGCGCCACGAAGTCGTACAGGGCTTCGATCTTCTCCAGCTCCGTCACGCGTCCCTGCACCAACTCCTGCGCCTTGGCGCGCACTGCTGCCGTTGGCGCCACCCGCTCGCGTTCCAGCTCGGCATACCAGCGTCCCAGTTCGTCCCAATTGCGCAGGGTGGTGAGCTGGATGTCGGGCTGCTCGGGTATGCTCCCCCGCTTCTTCTTGTCAGGCGCGCCTTCCGCGCTCGATTCACGGTTGGCACCCGTCCATCGGTAAATGCGCCGCTCGCCTTCGGTCGTTGTCTTGGGATCAAGACCGGGCTTGGTCTTCAACTTCACCTCGCGGTTGCGCGGGATGCTGATCTCCAGCTCTTCTGCGAGTACAATCGCGTTTTTCTCGAACGCGTATTCCAGCCAGAAGTGCTTGGGAACGAGGGGCGTATGCAGCGTGATCACGAGGTTGTACTCCAGCGTGTCTCCCGCCCGCAGCCCCGGCACCGTAATGTGCTTCTCGCGAAAGTCGCTGTACACCGGGGCCTCCCGCACCAGCGTGCCGGGCAAATCCTGCACTGCGTCGGTGCCCGCCGAAACCATTGACCCGTCCGCCCGCCTTACGCGCACGTATTCGACATCCATCCTCTCGTGAGCCGACCCGTACCCGAAGATCAATTGTCCCAGGCGCTGCACTCCGGCCTGGCTCTGCACACGCACGCGTGCGCTCATCTCGCGGCGCATGCTGCCATCGTTCTCAAACTGCACTCTGCTGCGATAGAGCTCAAAAACATACGGCTCGTCCGAGAACTCAGGACTCTGCGACACGGTCGCCGACTGCGCCTGGGCCGCAACGCCAGTCAGGACTGCCAGAACAACAACGGAAATGACGCGCTGAAGTCTCATGGCCGGAAGGCCGTATTTACACCAGCCCCGCTCACATCACAACCACCCTTTTCAAGAACTGGGGCGCCTGCCAGGACGCTGGTGTGTTGCAGCAGTCTACTTCTTCTGGCCTCCGGTCGCGTTCATTACCACCGTAACCGTCGCGGGATGCTTCCCTACCATCAACCGGGAGCTTCACCTTCTATGTCCATTACTGTTTTGGCACCGCGCTTCGGGTAACGAAGGTGCATTGCCCCTTCAGAGCGCGGTGTTGTTCGTGCTAGGTTAGCCTCGGGTTCGGCAAATCCTCCGGAGTTCGGGGAGTTTTGTCTGCCTTTTGCTGCGTATCGCGGCCGACAGCGCGTTGGGGCGCAGACACGCCGCTGTTTCATCGGTTCATATGGCACTCGGTTTCGGTTTCAACAAAACCAAGGTCTTGCGCTCGGCTGAGAAGTACGTGCAGCAGGGCAAGCTGCAGAACGCCATCGGCGAGTATGAAAAGGTCCTGAAAGAGGATCCGCGGGACCTGACCGTGATGAACACTTTGGGCGATCTCTATTCCCGGGTGGGCCGCGCCGACCAGGCCATCCAGTACTTCAAGCGCGTGGGCGACGCCTACGCCAATGACGGTTTCACCGTCAAGGCGATCGCCATGTACAAGAAGGTCGCCAAGCTGGATCCCAGCGCCGGCGACTATGCCCTGAAGCTCGCCGAACTGTACTCTCAGCAGGGCCTGTTCAGCGACGCGCGGGCGCAGTACATCCAGGTGGCCGACCAGCACCTGCGCTCCGGAAAGCTGCAGGATGCGGCGCTCATCTTCCACAAGATGCTGGAGATGGACGCGGAAAATGCCGCCTTGCAGTCGCGCTTGGCCGATCTCTACCTGAAGATGGGCAAGCACGAGGAGGCGCGCAACATTTATCTCAACGCCGCCCAGTCCCTGCACTCGCGGGGCGCCTTGGACGGCGCTGACAATGCCCTGGCCCGCGTCCTCGCTCTCGACCCGGATTACATGCCGGCACTCTTGCTGCGCGGTCAGATCGCCTGCGAGGCCGGCAATGCCGCCGCCGCAGTCGAGTTCCTGGAAAAGTTGCCCAACGTTGACTCGCAGCCAGAGGCCCTGCGTGCCCTGCTGCGCTCCCACCTGCAGCTAGGCAACACTCCCGAAGCCGTGCCCCTGGCCACCAAGCTGCTCGTTGTGCACAACGAACTGGGCGGCGTAATTGCGGTAGCCAATGCCCTGATGGCCGCTGGTGAGTTTGAAGGCGCATTGCGCCTGTATTCCCAGCATGGCGAGCGGCTGCTGGCCGCCAACACGGCCGGCCTGCTCGAAGGTCTCTACGCCTGCATCGAGCGCATCAAGGAAAACGCAGAGGCGCTCCAACTCCTCCGCGACCTCTTTCAGAAAGCCGGCGAGACTGCCCATCTGAACGAAGTCACTGAACTGCTGGCCCACGCCTGTGTGCAGTCCGGCGAGTTGCTCAAGGCCCGCGACTATTATCAGCAGCTCTCCGAAGTGGAGCAGGAGAATCCGCTGCACGCGCAGAACTATCGCCAGATCGTCGCCCGGCTTGGCGAAGACTCGGCCACCCGCCCGCTGACCGAGGAGGAACGTGGCCAGGCGTTCATGGTCGACGAACTGGAAATCAGCGCCCCGGCCATTGAGCAGGAATACCCCGAGGAAATCGCGGCCGCGGTACGCGGCGCCCTTACCGATTCCGAGCTGCTGGACTCCTACAACCTGCCCGCCAAGGCCATTGCTCCGCTCGAGGCGGCGCTGCCCTACGCCCCACAGGACGCGATGCTCAACCAGCGGCTGGCATCGCTATATGCCCGCGTGGAACGCTTCAGCGAGGCGGCGCGCTGCTGCGAGGTCCTTCACGACGCCTATTCGCAGGCCGGCTACGCCGATCTCGCCGGCCAATATGCCGACATGGCAGCGAAGTACCGCGAGCGTGTCGGCGAGCCGCCGTCGGAGCTGGCCCCGCACGCCGACGTGATTCCAATGCCGCTGGCCACGCCACTAGAAGCGGGACTATCGCCGCGACCTCCGGAACCTGCCGGCATCCAGGCTCCCAAGGCCACCCAGGCATGGGACACGCCTCCGCATGACATCCAGGCTCACGAGATCGACGCCTCCCACGACTGGGAACGCCTGGTTTCGGTTGAACCGGTAGACGTGCTGGAGACGGCTCAAACACATGCGGGTGCTAGCTCGGAGAGCGCCGTCGCCGAGCGGCTTGAGGAGATCCGGTTCTACCTGGCGCAATCCATGCTGGATGAGGCGGAGGCCGCAATCGCCACCTGCTCGCGCCTGGCGCCCGCCGTCCCGGAACTTGCCGCATTGCGAGAGCAGCTAGCCGCCGCGCGTGCCGGCGAGCCCGCAGCACCGGAAATTGAAGTCGAAATCCAGGAGGTCCCGCCTGAGACGGCGCCTCCGCAACCCAGCATTTCTACTCTGGTGTTCGATGAAACTGCGCTGGGCCTAACTGCACCCAAACCTGCTGCGCACGATGAAGTCGCCTCCCCCGCTGGCGAAGGACCGGTCACGGAGATCAGACCGCCTCTCATCCAGCCACCGCCGATCGTTGCTCCGCCGCCGCCCTTGGCGCAGCCCGCCGCCGCCGCAGCCACCGACGTGCTTGGCAACTTCGCGCTGGAGCTTGACCGCTCACTGGGAGCAGACTTCAAACTTGCTCCACCGCCCTCGCCCAGGCTCGAGCAACCTGCCGCCGCACGCATCACCGGGACTGCGATCCAGCAGCAAACGGCAACCGCCGTGGCAGAGCCTGTGGCGGCGCCTGCCGCCTCTGCGACCGCGCCTGCGATTGTTTCGGAAAAATCGGCAGCCGCACCCGCGTCACCGCTGGCCGACATCTTTGAAGCATTCAAGCAAGGACTTGAAGACGGAAAGGGCGAAGAAACGGACGATCCCGAAACTCACTACAACCTGGGCGTCGCTTTCCGCGAGATGGGCCTGGTGGACGAAGCCATCGGCGAGCTGCAGAAGGTCTGCCAGGCGATTGAACGGGGTTTTCCGTTCCCTAGCGCCATCCAGGCCTACACCTGGCTGGCGCACTGTCTGTGTGACAAAGGCGCACCCCAAGCCGCTGTGAAGTGGTATGAAAAGGCTCTCCGGCTTTCCAATCTCGATGACGAGAGCCGTCTGGGCGTGTACTATGAACTGGCCTCGGCCCACGAAGCTGCAGGCAACAGGCAGGCCGCGCTCGCCAACTTCATGGAAGTTTATGCCAACAACATCGACTACCGCGATGTGGCCGAGCGCATCAAATCTCTGAAGTAAAATTGTGGGATGGGTTTCGCGCCGAAAACGCGCGAGCAAGGTGTGCCGCTCCGCGCACGTCCCGATTTGGACGGCGAAGGACCTGCCCGCATACCGTTTCCAGAAAACGGCGTGGACTCAGCCATAACCAACTTTGCTGCGGTGCCGGAAAGCCAGTCGCCATCGAAACCAACCGCCTTCCCCCAGCCACTGTGGTTGCGCCGCGTCAAGCTGGTCGGCGTCGTAGCCATTTGCATCTGGCTGGGTATGACTCTGGTCGCGTTGCCCTGGACTCGTTGGTGGACGGAGAACTCGCTGTTGTTGTCCTATCCTGCTTTGGCGTCTGTGCTGCAGCGGAATTTCGTGCGCGGCGTCATCTCCGGCATTGGGCTCATCGATGTCTGGCTGGGCGTATGGGAAGCCGTGCGCTACCGCGAATCCCGGGCTTAGTTCCACCACTGGCTTCCTCAACCATGACGCCGCTGCCCCAGATCTTCAACTCCCGCCGATCGGAGCGCCGCAGCTCCCGCCGGTTGGTTAGCGTTTGACTATGGATACTCCCGAGAACCACAACCCTCCCCTGGCCGCCGCGCCTCTTGCCTACGACAACAAGGCGTTCTTGCACAGTCCCGACGGACGCGTGCTGCGCATCCTGGCGGAGTATATGGAGCCGCTCGCCCGTTTCCGACGCGAGCGCATCCAGGACACCGTCGTCTTTTTCGGCTCGGCGCGCTTCAATAGCCGCTCTGAGGCTCAGAGCCAGCTCGAATTGCTGGAGAAGCCGGGATCCAAGGCCCTAGCTCCACCCGAACAGCAGGAGAGGGTGCGCCGGGCGCGGGCCGCCCTGGAGATGGCGCGTTATTATGAGGACGCACGCCGCCTGGCGGGCATGCTAACCAAATGGTCGATGTCTATCCCCTCCAAGCGCCGCCGCTTCGTGGTCACCACCGGCGGTGGTCCGGGCATTATGGAAGCCGCTAATCTTGGCGCCTGGGAGGCCGGAGGGAAGACCATCGGGCTCAACATCCGTCTGCCTTACGAGCAGATGCCCAACCGCTACATCACTCCATCTCTGAATTTCGAATTCCACTACTTCTTCATGCGTAAATATTGGTTTGCGTATTTGGCCAAGGCACTGGTGATCTTCCCCGGCGGCTTCGGCACTATGGACGAGCTGTTCGAGATCCTCACGCTGGCGCAGACGGAGAAACTTGCCAAAAAAATCTTTGTGCTGATCTATGGGCGCGACTACTGGAACCGCGTCATCAATATGGACGCCCTGGTCGAGATGGGAACCATCTCGCCGCAGGACAAGGATCTCTACCGCATGGCCGACACTCCCGAAGAGGCCTTCGAAATCCTGCGCGACGGCCTCACCCGCTTCCACCTCAACGTCCCGCCCCGGCCGGAAAAAGCCCCCGAAATCGCCAAGACCCGCGGGTGACCAGGGTGAGGTGCAGCCCGGGAAACTATGCTGCTTTATCGCTCCTCTCCACTTCCTTCTCGATGGCCTTGATCTCTGCGCGCTCCTTCTTCACTCCCAGCTTCACTCGACCGTAGATGCCCATGTAGATGTTCGCCACCCATACCAGCGTTAACCCGGCCACCAGATACCCGCGCCAGTCGTCGTAGAGCAGCTTGTAACGGGTGATCGCCAGGAAAAAGATCACCACATAGTGGCTCAAGCAGTATTCGCAGGTGAGCATGTAGAAGAATTTGCGAACGGCCAGCGATCGTGCGCTCTGGCTCATGTGCAGCGCGTACTCGCGTGGCTCGTGTAAAACCTCCTCGTGCACCACCGTCCAGCAGACGGCCGCCACCGGCATCGCCAATACCATCAGCCACAGTAGCTGCTGCCCGATGCTCATTGCTTCTTGGATACCTCCGGCCGCAGCGGCGTTTGCTCACTCTGTTTCGCTGTGCCGCCATGCAGGTTCGCGCCGCCCAGCGTAGAATGCTGCGTTTGGAGGAACGATGGGGAAACGAACTGGGGTTGGCTGTCTTGCCGCTCTCTTGCTCTTGCTGACCGCTGCTCCTCTCTGGGCACAGGCCAAGCCGAGTCGCGCCAAGCGACGACCAACGCTCGCCGAAGCGCAGACATTCATGAACAAGGCCGAGAAGCAACTGAACGATCTGGCCATCAAATCCAATCGCGCTTCCTGGGTGCAATCCAACTTCATTACTGACGACACCGAAGCGCTCGCCGCCGACGCCAACGACAAGCTCATCGCCGCCACCACCGAACTTGCGGAAGGTTCCAAGCGCTTCGACGGGTTGAAGCTGCCGCCGGAGCTGGCGCGCAAGTTCAAGCTGCTGCGGCTGGCGCTCACCTTGCCCGCCCCTCGAGATCCCGCCCAACGCGAGGAACTCACCAAGATTGCAGCCTCGCTCGAAGCCGCTTATGGCAAGGGCAAGTACTGTCCGAAGGGGAAGGAGTGTCTGGACATCACCGCCATTGAGCGCGTCATGGCCACCAGCCGCGATCCCCAAGAGCTGCTCGACCTCTGGGTCGGCTGGCGCAACATCTCGCCTCCCATGCGGCAGCGCTTCGTGCGTTTCGTGGACCTGGCCAACAAGGGTGCACGTGAAATGGGGTTCCAAAATGTCGGCGCGCTGTGGCGGTCCAACTACGACATGCCGCCTGACGAGTTCACTAAAGAAGTCGAACGACTGTGGCAGCAGGTGCGGCCTCTGTATGAATCGCTGCACGCCTATGTGCGCAGTCGCCTGGCGCAGAAGTACGGTGCCACCCTGATACCCCCCGACGGCATGATTCCTGCGCACCTGCTCGGCAATCCCTGGGCGCAGGATTGGGGCAACATCTATGAGCTGGTCGCTGCGCCCGAGGCCGCGCCGCGTTATGACCTCACCGCCCTGCTGAAGCAGAAGGGTCTGGATGCGCTGGCGATGACGCGTTACGGCGAGCGCTTCTTCACCTCGCTTGGCTTCGCCCCGTTGCCCGAGAGCTTCTGGGAGAATTCGCTGTTCGTAAAGCCGCGCGACCGTGAAGTCGTCTGCCATGCCAGCGCCTGGGACATAGACAACAAGGACGATCTGCGCCTGAAGATGTGTATCCAGGTGCGCGACGAGGACTTTACCACCATCCACCACGAGCTTGGCCACAACGTTTACCAGCGTGCCTACAATCAGAAGCCGTTCTTGTTCCAGAGCGGCGCCCATGACGGCTTCCACGAAGCCGTGGGCGACACAATCGCGCTCTCCATCACCCCCGAGTACTTGAACAAGGTTGGACTGCTGCCCCAGGTTCCCGCAGCCGGTGGCGATACCGAATTTCTCCTCAAGATGGCCCTGGAGAAGGTGGCTTTTCTGCCTTTCGGCCTGCTCATCGATCAGTGGCGCTGGAAGGTCTTCTCCGGCGAGGTCACACCGCAGACTTACAACCAGGCCTGGTGGGAACTGCGCAACAAGTACCAGGGCGTGGCTGCCCCGGTTCCTCGTAGCGAGGCGGATTTCGATCCCGGCGCCAAGTACCACGTGCCGGCTAACGTCCCCTACACTCGCTACTTCCTGGCGCACATTCTTCAGTTCCAGTTCCACCGCGCGCTCTGCCGAACTGCCGGCCACAGCGGCCCGCTGCACCGCTGCTCCATCTACCAGAACAAAGCGGCCGGTGAAAAACTGGCGCGCATGCTGGAGATGGGTCAGAGCCGTCCCTGGCCGGACGCGCTCGAGGCCATGACCGGAGAGCGCCAGATGGATGCCGCTGCGCTGCTCGAATACTTCGCGCCGCTGAAGCAATGGCTCGACCAGCAGAACAAAGGGCAGAAAGTGGGATGGACGCCGCCGACAGCAACCGCAGCGGGAGCGAAATGACACATTCCAGCGTGAAACAGGCGTCGACTACTTGCGACGCAAGCACGCGCATACTCCTACCCTGCCTGAATTGTCATCCTGAGCGACCGAGGGCTCCCGCGCGCTGTCGCCGGCGCGGGATACGGGAGCGAAGGATCTGGGTTTCGTTGGGCGGCCAAAGCGCTAATTGCTAATTGCTCCTCTGCTACATCACCGATCGCACCCAGTTCCCCGGGACGGAGGCGCAGCGCCGCAAGCGGTTGTTGGCTAAGATCACCGAAGCTGCCCTCTGCGGCGTGGACTATATCCAGCTCCGCGAGAAAGACCTTCCCGCACGGGACTTGGAAGCTCTCGCTCGCGACGCGGCGCGCGCAACGCGAAACCTGAAAGGTGAAGCGCGCCTGCTCATCAATTCGCGAACCGACATCGCCCTTGCCACCGGCGCCGGCGGAGTGCATCTCCGCTCTGACGACATTCCTGCCAGCGATGCTCGCGTCATCGCGTCCGTGGTTCTTTCGCGAAACGCGAAACGCGAAACCCGAGACTGGCTTATCGGCGTTTCCTGCCACACCCTCGCCGAAGTCCAACTGGCGGAGTCGCACGGCGCCGACTTCGCCGTGTTCGGGCCTGTCTTTGGCAAAACTGCCGGCGATCCGGCCACTGGTCTTCAGACGCTTCGGCAGATATGCGCGCGCGGTGTTCCGGCAGACCGCAAGACCGAAGCTGTGACTTTCGGACGCATGCCGGTGTTGGCTCTCGGGGGCGTCAACCTGGAAAACGCCACTGCTTGCACCGCCGCTGGTGCCGCCGGCATCGCCGGCATTCGCTTGTTCCAGGAAAACAACATCGCCAAGGTAGTGGAGAGCTTGCGCGGCAAGATTTCCACCCAGGTCTAGCTGCCCATTGCTACGAGCATGGAGGCGCTGCGCCGGTATGGCGTCATCCGCCCCCTAGTCCGGCATCAGCCAGCGGACGACCATATTGATGATGGCCAGAACGATAGCGCCGAAAAACGCGGGCAGGAACCCAACGATCTCAAAGCCGGGCAGCAGCGCCGCCGCTAGCTTCAGCATCAGCGCGTTAATCACGAACCAGAAGATGCCGAGTGTGAGGACGGTCAGCGGGAAGGTGACGATCTTCAACAGCAGCCCTAGCGTCGCGTTCACCAGGCCAATGACAACAGCCGCAACCAGGGCCGCTATAATCCCGCTGACGTAGAAGCCCGGCACGATGTGCGCCACCACCAGGAGCGCGATCGCACTGAGCAGCCAGTTCAGAAGTAGGCGCATCGTTTAGACCTTGTCGCAAGATAGTATCGCCAAAACCGTGCTCTACCAGGAATCATGTCGGTCATCGAACTCGTCCGTGAAGCAGTAAGCAAACTGACCTGAGGGCCGAGTTCACTTGAGCGGAATGCCCTCGAGTGTATTCAGCCGCCCGACAGGATAGAGCCCTAGCTCTCCGTCCCACCAGGGCGAGCGCTGATAGAAGAAATTCAGCCGCGCCGACGCGCTGGCGGCAAACTCCGCGTCGCCAGCGATCTTTCCCTCGAATTCCTGCTTCAGCTTCGGGTCGCGCGCCATCATTTCGCGCGCCAGCTTCTCCAGCACGTAGTCTTCGCCGTACTCCTTCTGCTCGAAGATGCCGTTCAACAATCCCCACGCCAGCGCCGAGTCTGGCCCATACGGCTCCAGCCACTGGATCGCCACTTGCGCCGCACGCTGGTCCAGCGGGACAACGACCGAACCTGCGGGAAATGACATGCGTTCCCGAACCGCCTTGCAGTCCAGTTGCGCGTAGCCGCGTACCCCATACGCCTGGGGGTTGAAGAGCACCTGGCGGCCCTCGTATGGCTTGGCATGCCACGTTGGCGTTTGGCAGCGATACGTTTCGATCTCTGCTGCCCACTCGCGGGTGGTGCGCAACAGCCGTAATCCGTGCGCCTCCAGCACGTCAATAACTGTTGTCCATTGCGCTGGCACGATGTAGGCGCGCGGCGGGGCCACAGCACCAACAACCTCCAGCCCGGCAGGCTGCGGGATAGTCATGTCGCTAGGCTCGCCGCTGTACTCAATGCGCATCTTTCCCGAGACCTCGCTCAGGGTGCGCTTGTACTTAACGCCACGGAACCGGAACGGCTCCGTTTGCTGAACCGCGCCTAAGCGCAGTGGATAGCGGGCCTTCGGAGTGGGATTCTTGCCGGCCTCAATCCGCGCGGCGTCGGCCTCGCGGTTCACGCGTACTAGCCTTTCCGCTTCACGATTCACGAGCTCCAACAACGCACGCAGGATCTCGTAGTTGCCGGTCACGCGGGTCTTGTAGTCCTTAAGCATGTGCATCTCAACCAGCATCCCCGGACGGTTCTGCAGATACGTGTAGCCGTCGGCGAAGCGTGGCACGTTGGGGAAGCGCTCCATGCCTTTGCTCGGGTCGGTGTCGTCCTTAAGAAAGATCAGCGGCCCGACCACGTGCCCTGCAGCGGCCACTGATTTGTCCAGATATGGCTCCACCGTGTTCCGCAGCCATTCATCGTGCCCGGGGAACGCCGAAGGTCCGGTGGTGAGATGGTATGTAACGTCGTACTGGTAATCGGCGCCATCGGTCACGTGGTCGTCGACAAAGAAGTCGGGCAGCCAGCGGTTCCACAGCTTCAGCCAGGCGCGCGTCTCGGGCGCGTCCGCCTTCACGTAATCGCGGTTGAGGTTCAGCGTCTGCGCCGTCACCCGCCAGCCGGTCTCCTCCGGGCCGTTCTGGTTGATGCGGTTGTGGGGCCCATAGCGCTCGTGCCCATCGGCGTTGTAGATCGGGATTATGACCACAACGGCGTGCTCCAGCAGCGCCGCTTTCGCTTTCGTGACGACCATGTCGCGCAACAAGGCCAGGCACGCGTCCTTGCCGTCCATCTCTCCGGCATGGATGGCGTTCTGGATCATGACCACGGGCCGGCCGCTACGGTGCAACGCTCCAGGTTCGAAAACCCCGTCGCGTGAAACGATTACCGCCACCAGATCGCGGCCTGCGGCTGTCTTGCCGAAGCTTTCCAGCTTCACCTGCTGCGGCGCGGCGGCGGCCACCCGGCGAACGTATGCCATGGTTTCTTCATAGCGTGGCGTGCGAAGGTAGTTGCTGGCCTCGGCGGGCGTCCGCCAGTCGGCCTCCTGCTTCACAATGCGTCGCTTGCTTTCTGGAGTGGCCTTCGGCTGTTGTGCGAGAGCGCACGTCACCGCCGACATCAGTAAAAAACAGAGTTGTTTTTTCATGGCTATTTGTTGACTGAGGATTTCAGGGACCCAGACTTCTTCTTGGCGGGCTCGGATATGCCCTCGAGCACGCGTTCCACCACGTCGTCGATCACCGGCTGCGGCACCGCCTCTTCGGCTTCCAACACTGCCCGCCCAGCCTGGGCGCGCTTGGTCAGCAGCACCACTACATGCGCGATGGCGGCGTTCTCGGTGCCCATGCCCTCCGGTGTCTTGGCTTTCACGCTCACCGCCGCGGAGTCAATCTTAAGCAACTCGGCGATGGTGGACCGAATCTTGCGCGAGTGCGGCCCTATCCTGGGTGCGGCGAGGATCACCGTGGAGTCCACGTTCGCAACGTTGAAGCCCGCCCGCACCACCCGCTTGAGGGCCTCGCGAACGAACACCGCCGAGTCGGCCCCCTTCCAGCGCTTGTCGCTGGGGGGGAAGTGCTGGCCGATGTCACCCGCGGATACTGCTCCCAGCAACGCGTCGGCCAGCGCGTGCAGCAGCACGTCGCCGTCGGAGTGCCCTGCCAGCCCTTTGTCATGGGACAGCCGGACCCCGCCGATCTTCAGCGGGATGCCCCGCTTGAATTCATGCGAGTCCCAGCCGTAGCCGATGCGAAAACTCATAAAGTTGCGTTTGCCGTAGATGCACGCGGCGTCCGCGGTCTTGGGTTCGTTACATGATCGGTGAAATCCGTGGCTAACCGCTCAAGCTCGCCCGGCGGCGGTTCTCCTGCGCCATGTAGAACTCCGCCAGTTCCAGGTCCGCCGGGGTGGTGATCTTGATGTTCTTTTGCGAGCCCATCACCACTGCCACTTCATGCCCGGAGCGTTCCACCAGCGACGCCTCGTCCGTCCCGGTGAACCCGTCGGCCAGCGCTTCGTCGAACGCCTTCTTGAGCACGGAGTAGCGAAACCCCTGGGGCGTCTGCGCCATCACCACCCGCTCCCGAGGAAGCGTAGAAGTAACGATGGCGCCGGCAGCGGTGCGGTCCACCTGCTTGACCGTGTCCATCGCCGGCAATCCGGCAATGGCCGCGCCCTGTCTGGCTGCAGCCTCAATCACGCCGGCGATGATTTCCGCGTCCACGAACGGCCGAACCGCGTCGTGTACCAGCACGACGTCGTCAGGCGTAGCGTGCACCTGCGCTAGCGCGTTGGCCACTGAGGCCTGCCGGTGCTCGCCACCCTCCACTATCTTGATAGGCTTTCTGAAGCCTTCCTTCTCCAGTCGCTCTCGAAAAGTTGCTGCCTCTGTGCCGCGCACCGCCACGTAGATCTCGCTGATCTCGGGCGACCGCTCGAACTTGCGCAAGGTGTGGATCAGTACGGGCACGCCACCGATCTCGGCGAACTGCTTGGTCGTGGGCCGCGGCTCCGGTTTGGCGCCTGCGGTCAGACCCGCCATGCGCGTGCCCAGACCCGCTGCCGGAATGATGACGATCACCTTCATAAATGGGCGGAAAGTATACAACCCTGCCGTGCCCTACCCAAATCCGCCCTTTCGGCCTTTCCGATAAGGACGCGACTTGCCGCGTCTCTACAATGGGCCATGCACCTCCGCGAGGCGCTGCGCGCGGCCACCGATTTCCTTGCTGCCAACCACGTGGGCTCGCCGCGCATGAACGCCGAGGTGCTGCTGATGCATGCTCTCGCCTGTGATCGCGCCTACCTCTATGCCCACCCCGAACGCGAAATGATGCCCGACGAACAGTCGCGCTACGAAGTTCTCCTCGCCGAGCGCGCTGGCGGCAAGCCCTCGCAGTACATCACCGGACACCAGGAATTCTGGGGATTGGACTTTATTGTCTCGCCCGCGGTATTGATCCCGCGCCCGGAGACCGAGCACATTGTCGAAACTGTGCTGGAGCTGGCCCGCGAGTTCGCTTGCCCGCGCATTGTAGATGTAGGCACCGGTTCAGGCTGCATCGCCCTGTCACTCGCCAGTGAGCTGCCGTCGGCCGAGATCCTCGCCGTCGATATCTCACCCGACGCGTTGGAGATCGCGCGCGCTAATGCTGTACGGCTGCAACTGCACCACCGTGTGGGCTTCCAGCAGCGCGACCTGTTGGCCGGTTTCACTCCCGCGAGCCTCGACTTTGTGGTCTCCAATCCCCCCTACGTCGCCGAGGCTGACCCCGACAAGGTCCAGCGCGAAGTGCGCGAGTTCGAGCCGCGCGTGGCCGTCTTCGCCGGCGAGAGCGGGATGGAGGTCTACCGCCTGCTCATCCCGCAGGCACACGAGGTTCTCCGGCCGGGCGGCTGGCTGGTGGTGGAGATCGGCTTCTCGATCGAGGCTGCCGTACGCGACCTCTTGCGTGATTGGAGCGAGGTGCAGGTCACCGCTGACCTGCAAGGGATCCCGCGGGTAGTGGCATCGAAAAAATAGCGGCCTCTTGGCCTTCCAAGCAGCAGTGGATAGCACTCTGGGGCGCTTCCATGTGCTAGCATCTGGCCGCCTGGCTAGAAGACGCCCGGTAGGTCGAATGCGCCGTGCCGCTTGTATCGTTTGCTTTTTGCTTACCTCTGTAATCACCGCTTTCGCGCAGGTTGTGAGTATCGCAGAGGTAGGGATCGATGGGTACTTCTCCAGCCAAATTCCCTCGCGAGTGCTCCTGAGGGTTCGCAATCCCGCTAGTCAGCCGCAGATGCTTGAAGTGGAGTTCCGAGTCAGCCATCAGCCGCCCTAGGACAAGGAGCCGGTGGACACCTACCTCCATCCGCTCCAGCTAGGCGCTAATGAAGAACGCACGCTCAACGTGCCGCTGCTCCTTTTTCCCACCCAAAAAGGGCTACTCCGGGTCGAGGCTCGCGACAAGTCAGGCAATGTGCTCGGTCGCGACAGGCGAGAATTGGGCGACGCGCTATCTGACCGCCTGGTTCTGATCCTGTGCTCTGAGCAGGCAGCCTGTCAGCAGACCCAGGCACAGATCAGCTTCAGTGGCACTGCTGAAGAGCAGTCGGCTAAGAACAAGACCCTCAGATTTGCCGCCATCCGGGAGCCCCTGCCGGAGTGGTGGATCTACGCCGTGGCCGACTTCGTCGTTGTCGCCCCCGGGCTTTCCATGTCCTCCCAGCAGCAACAAGCGCAGGAAATGTACGTCCGCCAAGGAGGCAGATTGGTGCTCCTGCAAGAACGGCGATTGTTGGCTGAGTACCAGACCCCGCGTGAGCCCTATCGTCCCGCGGTAGTCGGCATGGGAAGCTTATATCGCGTCGGCGGATTGAACAGCGGCGGCCTCGGCCAGTTATTCAGTGGCGGCCGGATGGAAGCCGCACTTCGGGTGCCCATGTTCCAGCCGGCGGAGATGACTTGGGCGCGCAAACGGCTTGCTACCTCCTTCAAGTTTCCGCCACTGTCATGGCTGTTGCTTTGGGTGGCCGCCTACATCATTCTCGTCGCGCCTATAAACTTCGTCATCCTCAGCCGGCTGCGCAGGCGTGAATGGGGGTGGCTGACTGTGCCACTTGTCTCAGTCTTGTTCTCGGCCGCACTGTACATTGCCGGCTCTGCTAACCGTCCCAAAACTTTCGGCCTTGACGAGACGACCGTCTATTGGATGGACGACCGCAGTCCCACGGCTGCGGCCGAAGTAGGCTTGCGCATCTCTGCCCCACAGCGGAAGAAACTAGAACTTCAATTTCCGTCAGGCTGGTTATTTCTTGGCGGAAGAGAGCCGGGCGGCGATTCCGCTACAGGGTTCGGAGGACTGGTCTTTGGCATTGGCACCGTCTTGGGCCCCAATCCTGGGTCGCACCTTTCATTTGGAGAGCCCCAGACGCTACTGCTCTCGCTGTTGCGATGGTCTTTTCAGGATGTCAGCTTCCGAACTGCACAGCGGACAAGTGGAAGCGTCGCGCTTCGGGACGGGCGTCTGCGGAACCAGACTGGCAAACGCTTCCGCGACTCCATCTACGTGGACCAGGAAAGTGTCTACCTGCTGGGCGCGTTGGCACCGGACGGCGAAATCGAGCTAGCCACAACACGCAAAGAATCGTTGCGCAGACTTACGGGGCGAGCTTTGGAACGCTGGGGTAGTCGGTTTCGCAGTGACGAGGAGCGGCGCCCATCAGAACAAACCGCCGAAGACTGGGAGCGTGAACTTAAGGAGCAGCGCGAGCTCCCACAACGGCCATTCTCTTTATTG
>DASYTX010000082.1:0-2034 GCA_036001865.1 Terriglobales bacterium | reverse complement strand
AGCTGGACCTGCCGGCGCCTCCGCCGTCCCAGCAGCCGGCGAATTCCGCGCTGCGGCAGCAGATCCTCAATCTTGGGCAGGTGGACACTCGCACGCTGGCGGCACTAGAACAGTCGGGCAACGCGGACCTGGCGGCCGCCGCCAATCTCGAGGCAGCGCGCG
Organism: Terriglobales bacterium; assembly: GCA_036001865.1. GTDB lineage: Bacteria > Acidobacteriota > Terriglobia > Terriglobales > Acidobacteriaceae > DASYTX01. The sequence goes on along the minus strand of DASYTX010000082.1, from coordinate 1,872 downwards.
TAGAAGCCGAGCGCGGTGACTTTGACCGGGCCAGCCGCCATGTGGACCGCGGGCTGACGTTCCGCCCCGAACATCCCATCCTGCTGTTGTCGCAGGCGGTGCTGTTGCTGCGTGCGGGGCGGCCCATGGACGCGGTGCGCAGCGCCGAGCGCGGCGCCCGAGCCGCGTCTGATTCACCGGACGCCTATGGCATCCTGGGCTATGCGTACTACAAGGCGGAAAAGCCGGCGCAGGCGATTCGCGCCTGGAAGAGGGCGCTGGAACTGCATCCTGACGAGGGATTGCGTGCGTATCTCCAGCGGGTGGAGCGCGAGACAGCGGTCGAAGAGAACTTCCGCGAGCAGGAGAGCTCGCATTTCAGCCTGCGCTATGACGGCCGCGGCACTTCGCTGAGCCTGCAGCGGCAGTTGCTGAGCACCCTCGAGGCCCAATATCGGGAGCTGAACCGGGAGTTCGATTACGCTCCCGGCGAGAACATCTTCGTGATTCTTTACACCCAGAAGGCGTTCTTCGACGTCACGGAAGCGCCTTTGTGGTCCGGCGGAGGGTACGACGGCAAGCTGCGCATCCCCGTCGAAGGTGTCGAAAACATGACGCCCATGTTGGAACGCGTGCTCAAGCATGAGCTGGCGCATTCTTTCGTCAGTCATCGAACCAACGGCAGGTGTCCGATGTGGCTGCACGAAGGTCTGGCACAGATGATGGAGCCGCGCAGTCTGCGCGAGGGCGCCGCGCTGGCGGAAGTTTTTAAGGCGCGGAAACACGCGCCGCTGCGGGTGCTCGAGGGAGGGTTCGGGCGGTTGAGCCCCCAGCAGGCACACCTGGCCTATGCTGAGTCCCTGGCGGTGGTCGAGTACCTGCGCAGCCGGTATGGAATGTCCGATTTGTTACGACTACTGGATCGCCTGGCTACCGGCGCCAGCCCGGAAGCCGCGCTGCGCGCCACCTATCAGATGGATTACGAAGACCTGGAAGCGCAGCTCGGCGCTTATCTAGCGAAGAATTATGGGCAGTGAGTTAGGCGGGACCCGAATTTCGGAGGTGGCGACAGACACTGCCGACGACGGGATTATTTTGTGATTGTCATTCCGAGCGCAGCGAGGAATCTAGGTTTGGCTGTCTTGGTCGCAGCGTAGGAATTTGCAGTCAGATACTCTTGATGGGCTTGCCCCATTCGCGGCTCAGGTCGTCCCACTTCGGATTTACTGATTCGATCAGCACGCGTTTCTTAGCGTGGCTCAAGCCTTTGATTTGCTTTTCCCTGCGGATTGCATTGCCAACGTAGCGGAAGGTCTCGTAGTACACGAGACGATTCAGGTTGTACCTCTGAGTGTAACCCGTGTTCCATGCGTCTTGGTGCTCTGCGATACGTCGGTCCAAGTCGTTCGTGATGCCGGTATAGCAGGGCCTTCGTGACGAGTTAGTCAGAATGTAAACGTAGTAGCGGCGTATTCTCGGCATGGGCAGTCATGCGAAACCGAGATTCCTCGCTGCGCTCGGAATGACAAATCATGATCGTAGAGATGGCGGCGTCCCGGTTAGCCAGTACGATCCTCTCCCGTACGCTACCGTCTCACGGGCGGCGCGGGCTTGGCTTGGCCGTCGACGGGACCGTGCGACGGCGCGGCCGTGGCGGCCTGGGCCTTTTCCCCAGTCGTCAGGCCGAGGGCCTTGCGCACGTCGACTTCGAGCTTGGCGGTGATGTCTTTGTGCTCGCGGAGAAAAACGCGCGCGTTCTCACGGCCTTGGCCGATGCGCTCGCCCTTGTAGCTGAACCAGGTGCCGCTCTTCTCCACCGCTTCGTGGATGACGGCCAAGTCGAGCAGGTCGCCTTCGCGGGAGATACCTTCGCCATAGAGGATGTCGAACTCG
>DASYTX010000081.1:0-9981 GCA_036001865.1 Terriglobales bacterium | reverse complement strand
AGGTGCAGGGCTGTTTCCCAGCCGCGGGCCCAATTCTCGGGCAGTCGTCCAGTGTCTCTCGCAGCCGGATCTGCCCGATTGTGAGGTGCAATATGAGCGCAACCGCAGTCGTCAAAGCTTTGGTGGTTCCGAATGGTCTGGACGAGATCATCGCCACCTTCGGCAACATCTTCGCGCACCTTCGCGCTGACGGCACTCCCAACCAAAAGTGGGAACCAAAGATTTTGACCGTCGTCGCCATCCCTTTCCCCATGCGTCTCTCCTTCCAGGACACCTCCGTGCGCCGCGTGAGATGTCACAAGAAGCTCGCCCCCATTGTCCGAGATCTGTTTCAACAGATCCAGGGTCGCGGTCTCGCCGAGAAGATCAAGACCTATGGAGGCTGTTACCAATTCCGGCGGAAGAGTTCAGGCGGCGATCTATCCGTGCACAGTTGGGGCATCGCCTTCGATCTCAATCCAGGCACCAACAAAATGGGCACGACTGGCGACATGGACAATGCTCTCGTCAGCATCTTCGAAGAATTCGGGTTCGAGTGGGGTGGGCGCTGGACGAAAACGAAAGACCCCATGCATTTCCAGTACTGCACTGGCTTCTGAACGCAGGGGCCCGAAAGCTTATCCGAGGTAGCGGTGGTTGCACGCCCGCGGTTCACCTGCTATTAGCCTCACCCACAGCTTGCATTCGCAACGGCGCACGCAGAGAATCCTGGTATGTCTAAAGGAGCAGGCGTCAAGCAAGTGGCCGAGGGGGCTGCGTTCGCCGCAGGCACCATCGTGCTGATCACCCTGAACAATCCGCGGGAGAAGTTCTGGGGGGCGATCCTCGACCTCACCCCCGCAGGCATCAGCATCCGTGGCATTGACCTGAACTCCTTCGACGACTTCATTGCCCAGCTCCGCGGGGGCGAACACGTTGGCCCCGCCGCCGTGTTTTTCCCCATGCACCGGGTGGAGCGCGTGGAGCTGGACGTGCGCAACGGCGAAATCCCCTCGCTGCAGGAGCGATTCACCGACAAGTGCGGGCGCAGCCCGGCATCGCTGCTGGGGGCATGAAGGTCGTTTCTCAACTGCTGAGCTTTCCCAACCAGATCACCCTGCTGCGCCTCATCTTCATTCCCTTCATCGTCATCAACATCGTCGGCCAGAACTACAAGTGGGCGCTGTGGCTGTTCGTGCTGGCCGGCATCAGCGACTTTTTCGACGGCAATCTCGCCCGCCTGCTCAAGCAGCGCACCATGCTAGGGCAGTACCTGGATCCAATCGCCGACAAGCTGCTGCTCAGCACCATGTTTCTGGTGCTGTCACTGGTAGGACAGATCCCGTGGAAGTACACGGTACTGGTATTCAGCCGCGACCTTTTTATCCTGGTGATCGCGGCCGTGCTCTATGCCACCACCAGCCTGCGCGAGTTCCGCCCCAGCGTGTTCGGGAAGGCCAATACCACGGCGCAGGTGGGTGCAATCTTCTTTGTCCTGCTGCACAAGGTCAATTCAGCGTTATGGATCGACGCCACCAAGCGTGCCCTGCTGATCGCCACTCTCGCGCTGACACTAATTTCCGGGATCCACTACGCCATAAGCGTCGGACAACGCCTGCGTGCGCCGCATAGCTAGCCACGCCATCGGATCCGGGGTTGGTCTGCCCGGGGCCGTCGCGGCGGGGTTACTCCTGTGCCGTTGACCGCGTTTCTCAAGCACCCCTACAATCGAAAAAATCCACTCAGGGTTTGCCGCTGATCCGATGCCGGTGCGCCTGTTCAACACGCTTACAGGAACCCTCGAGGAACTCCACCCCCTTGAGGACAACCTGATCCGTATGTATGCCTGCGGGCCCACCGTCTATGACTACGGCCACATCGGGAACTTCCGCACCTTTGTCATGGTGGACGTGCTGCGCCGGTTCCTTCGGCAGAGCGGCTACCGCCTGAAGCACGTGATGAACATCACGGACGTGGACGACAAGATCATCCGCAACGCGGCCCGGCTCGGTATCGGCCTCCGCGATTACACACGGAAGTACGAACAAGCATTTCTCGAGGATTTTGACACGCTAAACATCCAGCAACCCGAGCACCTGGTACGCGCCACCGAGCACATCGAGGAGATGGCGCAATTCATCAAGCGGCTGGAGCAGAAAGGTGTGGCGTATCGCACCGAGGACGGTTCGTACTACTTCCGCATTTCTGCGTTCCCGGGCTACGGCAAGCTGTCGAAGAAGGACTTCGCCGGCCTCGAGGTGGGGGCACGGGTGGACGTCGACGAATACGACAAGGACAACGCCCGCGACTTCGCACTGTGGAAGGCGCCTAAGCCGGGCGAGCACTACTGGGAGACCTCAATCGGTCCGGGACGCCCCGGCTGGCACATCGAGTGCTCGGTGATGTCTATGAAGTACCTGGGCGAAAGCTTCGACATCCACCTGGGCGGCGAAGACCTGATCTTCCCTCACCATGAGAACGAGATCGCGCAGTCGGAGGCCTTGACCGGCAAGCCGTTTGTGCGCCACTGGGTGCATGTACGCTTCCTGCTGGTCGAGGGCGAGAAGATGTCAAAGAGCCTGGGCAACATCTACACCGTGCGCGACCTGGTGCTGATGGGGCACAAGCCATCCGCCATCCGCTTCCTGCTCACCCAGGTGCCTTACCGTAAGCAGCTCAACTTTACCTTCGACGGCCTGCAACAGTCGGCCAGCGAGGTCGAGCGGCTACGCAATTTCAAGCTGCGCCTGGAGACTGAACCGTTCTCGCCCGGCGCCAATCCCGATATGGCCGAGCTGGCGCAGTCCACCCGCACTAAGATGACAGAGGCCCTCGCCGACGACCTCAACACTGCGCAAGCGCGCGCTGCCATCTTCGACATGGTGCGCGAGGTCAACACGGCCGCCGACATGGGCGAAGTCAAGAAAGATGATGTACTGCGTCTGCTCGGCGCCTTGCAGCAGTTCGATGAGATCTTCGACGTCATCAGGGACAACGACCTGCCTAAGATGCAGCGCACGCTCCAATGGGCACGGGCTGAAGGCAAGCTGGACGAGGCCGCTGTACCCGTGCTCGTGGGCGCTTCCTTGAGCGACAGCGAGGTCGAAGCGAAAATAGCCGAGCGCCAGCAGGCCAAGCGCGCCCGCAATTTCGCCAAGGCTGACGCCATCCGTGCCGAACTGGCCGAGGCCGGAATCATCGTCGAGGACACTAAAGACGGCGTGCGCTGGAAGAGGAAGTGACGGCGCTTTTCCGGGCCTGCCAGCACCGGGCCGTCATGCTTTAGCGAACTAAACAAATCAAGCACTTCCGTCTCGGGTTGCCCCGCACCCCTCGTTCTTGTTGACAACCTCCCGCATGCCCAGCGCACCTCACGATCTAAGCCCTCGGAGGTGAACTGATGCTTTGGTTCTTGATCGTTCTGTTCGTGGTGATGTGGGCCCTGGGAATGGTGTCCAGCTACACCCTGGGTGGGTTGCTGCACCTGCTGCTGGTATTCGCGCTGATCGCCTTGATCTTCCAGCTGGTCACCGGCAGGCGCGACGTGGTCTAAACACTCGAACTCCCGGCAGGAGCCACGATCCCGTGGCTCCTGGCCCAACTTTCCCCCAACCCGCAGGCCCGAGTGACCGGTAGTGTCTTAACGGGCCCGTGCAGCCACCACCTGACTGCCCCTCCCGTCTTGCCTTTGCTGCAGCGCGCTCCTTATACTTGCCGATTACCGCTGCACCCGAGGCGCTTGCCATCCGGCCGCTTTTTTTGTGTGCCGCTAGCGGAGACATCCATGAAAACCATCTCCTTGGAACAGGAAATCAACCCTTGGGAAGCGCAAGCTGCGCGATTTGACTTGGCTGCCCAGAAGCTCAACCTTGACGAAGGATTATGGAAGATCCTCCGCTATCCCAACCGCGAGATCATTGTTCACATCCCGGTGCAGATGGACGACGGCCGCCTGGAAGTCTTCACCGGTTTCCGCGTGCAGCACTCCATCGCCCGCGGCCCGGCCAAGGGTGGCGTGCGCTTCAGCCCGGATGTGTCGCTGGAGGAAATGCGCGCGCTGGCCGCCTGGATGACGTGGAAGTGCGCGGTGGTGAACATCCCCTTCGGCGGCGCCAAGGGCGGCGTCATCTGCGATCCCAAGAAGCTTTCCCTGGGTGAGCTGGAGCGCATCACCCGCCGCTACACCGCGGAGCTGTTTGAGTTCATCGGCCCCGAGAAGGACGTTCCCGCGCCCGATTTGGGCACCAACGAACAGGTGATGGCCTGGATGATGGACACCTACTCCATGCATGTGCGCCAGACGGTCACCGCCGTGGTCACGGGCAAGCCGCTAGACATGGGCGGATCGCGCGGGCGCCGTGAAGCCACTGGCCGCGGGCTAATGGTGGTGTGCGATGAGGCCTTGAAGAAGTTGGGCCTGAACCGCGATGAGACCCGGGTCATCGTACAGGGCTTTGGCAACGTAGGTTCCAACGCTGCCCGCCTGATGCACGAGCACGGCTACAAGATCATTGGTATTGGGGAGATTGATGGAGGACTCTACAACAAGAACGGCATCGACGTGGACGCGCTGTTGGAGTATCGCCAGCGCTATAACACTCTCGCCGGTTTTCCCGGCGCCGAGCCCTTCGATCCTCAGGAGTTGCTGGTGACGGATTGCGACGTGCTCATTCCCGCCGCCATTGAAAACGTGATCACTTCACAGAACGCGGGCAACGTAAAAGCCAAGATTCTGGCCGAGGGTGCCAACGGCCCCACTACGGCTGCCGCTGATGACATCCTGCAGGAGAAGCGCGTGTTCGTCATCCCCGACATCCTGGCCAACGCCGGCGGCGTGACCGTCTCCTACTTTGAGTGGGTGCAGGACCGCCAGGGCTACTTCTGGAAGGAAACCGTGGTGATCGAACAGCTCGAGCACATCATGCGGTCGTCGTTCGAAGACGTTGTACGCTATGCCGATACCCACGGCGTCAACAACCGCATCGCGGCCTATATGCTGGCCATTGACCGTGTGGCCTTCACCATCAGGCAGCGCGGGATATACGCGTAGCTGGTCGGTGTAGCGCCGGCATCTTGCCGGCTGTCGCGTGAGGGCATCTTGCCCTCAGGTGCGTGGGCCGGGAGGCCCACGCGAACAGCCGCCGAGACGGCGGCGCCACCAATGACTCACATTGCTTTCCAGCGGGAACGTGCGGGATAATCAGGCTGGCCCCCTGACCCGCCGAAGCCGTGCACCTGCCGGCGGAATGCCCGTGAACCTGCCCAATTACATCTCGCTGACGCGCATCGCCAGCGTGCCCTTGCTGATCTGGATCCTCTCCACCACGCGGTTCACCAGCCAGCATGGCCAGAAGGAGCTGCTGGCGTCGGCCATCTTTATTCTCGCTTCCATCACCGACGGACTGGATGGGTATCTGGCGCGCAGGCGCGGGCAGATCACCACGTTGGGCATGCTGCTTGATCCGCTGGCAGACAAGTTGCTCATCGCCGCCGCCTTCATCACTCTGGTGCAGTTCAATCCGCGCGTCGTGCCCGCCTGGATGGCGGTGGTGATCATCGGGCGCGAGTTCCTGGTCAGCGGTCTGCGTTCCATCGCTGCCTCCGAGGGCTTCACCATCGAGGCCAGTAACCTGGGCAAGTTCAAGATGTTCGTACAGATCTTCAGCGTGGTGGCGGCCATCCTGAGCCACCACTGGGTCAATTGGGACTGGCGTTACTTGATCCTGCCGGTAGAACTAGTTGCTCGCGTCTCCATCTGGTTTATGGTGACGCTGTCGCTGGTGTCGGCCATCGATTACTTCGCCGCCTTCTGGTCGAAGATCAACCGCAGCGTAGTCAAGCGCCAGAGGAGGCGCGCCTTCATCCTGAGCCGGCGCAGGAAGCGCGATGTCGCCGCAACTTAGTCCCACCCCGGAGCTCTCAGGGGACCCACCCGAGTATTCGCGCGAAGAACGCCGAATGCTGCTGCGACTGGCCCGCCGAGCCATGCAGGCAGCACTGGTCGGCGAGAAGCTGGAGCTGGCGCCGCCACCCGATCACCTCTGCGAACCGCGCGGCGCCTTCACCACCTTGCACCTGGATGGCAAGCTGCGCGGTTGTGTGGGCTACGTTTTTCCGGTGCGGCCACTCTATCGCACGGTTGCCGAGACCGCAGTTGCCGCCGCGCTGAATGACCCGCGCTTCCTGCCGGTCAGCCCGGAAGAGTTCCCGGATCTGAAGGTCGAAATCAGCGTGCTTTCATCGCTGGCCCTGATCGCGTCCCAGGACATCGCCATTGGCCGCCACGGACTGCTGGTCACCCACGGGTCGCGTCGCGGCCTGCTGCTCCCCCAGGTGGCACTGGAATACGGCTGGGACGTCATCCGCTTTCTCGCCGAGACCTGCCAAAAGGCTGGCCTGCCTCTTGACGCCTGGGAGCACGGCGCCACTGTCGAGGCCTTCACCGCCGAGATCTTCCATGAGGCGGAATTTGCCGACTTGGCCTCAGCCGCGTCCGCGCACTGATCTCCGGTTAGCGCGCCCGCCGGTTCACCATCACCACGCCCACCAGCGTAATTGCGCCCCCGACGAGCGACAGCACCCTTGGCACCTCGCCCAGCCAGATCCACGCGATGAAGATCGCCAGTACGGGAATGATGTACAGGTAGGCAGCGGCATTAGGGACCGCGTGCCGGGAGAGCAGCCACGCCCAGGCGATCTGCGCAATGGCCGTTGGAAAGATGCCGAGATAAACGATGGCCAGCGTGGTCTCGAGCGGGGCGGAACGGACCGTGTTCGGCAGTCCGGGAAAGAACGGGAGCAGGAAAAGCGTCCCCGACCAGATCATGTGACAGGCGAAATCATTGGGGCGGTATTTGCGCAGATAGCGCTTCTGAAAAATCAGCGAAGCCGCCGCCGAAAGGGCTGCCAGCAGGACCCACACTGCTCCCTTACTGAACTTCAATTGGCCACTCTCCCCCAACGCAATTAGGGCCACGCCAGCAAAGCTAACGGCGATGCCCATCCAGCCGATAATGCGCAACCGGTCATCCAGAAAGGCGCGTGCAAACAGGGCAGCAAACACAGGTGTGGAGGCCACCAGCAAGCTGGCCGCGCCTGCTGTCACCGTCTGCTCACCATAGTTCAGGCCGAGATGGTAGAAAGTAATGCCGAGAAATCCCGCGGGAAGGATCACCGGCAGGTCGCGCCACGCCGGCAGGCGCTTGCCCGTGAGCACCGCATAGGTAGCCAGCAATGCCGAAGCCAGCAGGAACCGGGACAGGGCGATGTGCGCGGGGGCATACGCCTGAAGCGCCGCGCGGATACCGGCAAACGCTGACGACCAGGGAATCAGCGTTACAGCGAGCGCAAAAATGGTGAGTGCCGCGTCGTGTTTAGCAGCCGGACTGGCAGAGTCATTCGCGATCTCGGCGACGGGCTTCATTAGACGTTGGACGAGTCAACTGGGTGGCAGGATAAGAGAACCATTTGACCGCGCCGCGCCTTCACCACTCTGCACCTGGATGGCACAAGCTGCGCGGCTGCGTGGGCTATGTTTTTCCAGTCCGGCCACTCTATCGGACGGTCGTCGAGACCGCAGTTGCCGCCGCGCTGAATGACCCGCGCTTCCTGCCGGAGCGCTGCCCGGATGCCCGCGGCGAGACGTGCCAAGGCCGCGCAGGAGGCGCCTAGCGGCGGTTACCGGTGAGCACTCCGTTTTCTGAAGTGTAGCTGAGCTTGATTTCGCCGCAGGTACCCTGTTCGTCGGAATAGACGTCGCAGGAGTCGAATGGCCGCGAATAGATATGCAGACTCACGGCGCGCTCGCCGAACTCCCGTGGGTTATAAACCTTGTGCACTGGCTCTGCGGGGTCGACCGCCAGCGGATTATCGCGGTTCATCTCCACAACGTCCGTCTTCTCCATGCTGCACTTGCCGGCCTTAAGGTCCTGGGACAGCACCCGGTAGTTTTGCACCATCAGCCGGCCGATGGGCACTGCCATCCAGCAGTTCTGGTCACGGTGGTTGTGAATCGAGCTCCCTTGTCCGATTTCCCAGCAGATGGCGACCAGTTCGTACAGCGCGGTCTTATCGATCAGGTTGCGGGTGTAGTGCTGCCGGTCCCAGAAGAGGTAAGGCTTGAGCGTGGATGCATCGATCGGGTGGTCCACCAGGAACTGCCGTATCGGGTCGATGGCGGCAAACGCTGCTTCGTCGAACTGGTGCAACTGCTCCACGAACTCCTGGATGGAAATGCCATACGGTGCCGAGGTGCTAATGATCGCGCTCATGTGTCCTCTCACCAGAGTTCTGTTGGATGGCCACGCGCGGGAGCGCGGCCTACCTGCAACCCTATTATTCCATACGCTCTTAGGGGCGCAGCGCCGACCCTCGATGGAGGTCGTAACGAACTCTCCTGCCGGTCAAACCGGCAATGTCACGACGGATCCAAAATCGAACGCTTAACAAGCGTGTTTTCTGTGACTTACGAGACGCCTTAGTGGGTGGGATGGGCGGGGCTGGATCTTCGAATGGATCAGCCCGGCGCAGGGCGCAAGCTACCTCAACCCAAAAGATTAAGGCTCCCCGGCACAAAATTTCTGCTTGCATCACCCTTGGTGCAGTGCTAACTTCGCCCACTCCTGTCGCAGTAAGGCCCGTATCTTCAACAACTGTTGTCCGCCATGCTGATGGAGAAAATCCGTCGCGGCGTGCTCGCCGTGCACACCGACGTGGGCGTGCACTATGTTCGCCCATCGCTGATGGAGCGACTTGTGCTGCTCTGGACCTTCCGGCACTTCGCCGTGCTGCCGGAGACAGTTCTAAGGGGATACCAGCGATACGTCATCTCTGCGTTGTTGCGCAAGAGCGAATTCCTGCCCGGCGGAAACGGCAGATATCTGCCCGACTGCATTGGCACCGTGGAACGACTCACGCTTCTGCCCCCGCGCAAGCCCCCGCAGCGCGCCACCACTGCGCAGCAGGCCACGGGCACGGTGGCCACCGAACTGCGCTGAGCAAAAACCGCAAACTGTTAACTCACCGGATCGGGCGGCTGGGCTTCTCGTTTCTCGCTGTGCAGCGCGTACGCATTCTCTTCGTCTTCCAGCGAAACCACGCCGCTGGGCAGGCGTCCGCCGTTGTAAGCAGCGAGCCGGTTCTTCCACTTGAGAAAATCCGTGATCGCCTGCGGCTGGATGCGCACCTCCACTCGCCGCAGGCTGGCCAGCAGCAGGTTCATTTCTTTTAGCAAGCCGATGGGCGAGCGCAGCTCCTTGCGCGCGGGCTTGACCAGCATATCGATGCGGCCGCGTTTTGACTCCAGCAGCCCCCAATGCCGCGGCAGCTCTTGCACTCGAATAAGGCCGCAGGGAGCGAGATAGAACCGCTCGCAACCCAAGCCTTCTTCGGGTTTCAGGCGGAAGGGCTTGGTGGCGTCGGCCAGGAAATCGCTGCGTGAGGCCTTGCACTCGACCACCACTGAATGACACTTCTTCTTCCACCCAATCGCGTCCGGCACCTCGCCGCTGGCGCAGTACTGCTCAGATAGCACGATGCTGCAGCCGTAAGCGCGCCGCAGCCAGTTGACTGCCTGCTTGACCAGACGTTCATGCGCGATTTCCGCTGACCGCACGCCGGAGTTGTAGCCCATATCTGGCGGCCAGGAAAGTGACCAGCGAACTTCGCCGCGGATCGGCGATATTCCGATAGACGATATAATCCGGCGCGCGTTCCATACCAGCCGCGCGAGCCCGCATGAGCGCTGTTTCCTTGCCGGAGCAATTCAACGTCGCCGCCTACTTCGTTGACCGGAACCTGGAAGAAGGCCGTGGGCCCAAGGTCGCGATTGAGTGCGGCGACGAGCGCGTCACCTATTCGCAGTTAGCGGAACGGACCAACCGGCTCGGCAATGCTCTGCGCACACTGGGCATGAGGCCGGAAGAGCGGGTGATGCTGCTTCTGCCCGATGTCCCGGAGTTCCTCTACAGTTTCTTCGGAGCGATCAAGATCGGCGCCATCGCC
>DASYTX010000080.1:0-1617 GCA_036001865.1 Terriglobales bacterium | reverse complement strand
GAAGCCATGGCGCAGGCAGGCGGCGCGTTGCTGCTCACCGAAGTCCCCGACCGCGACGAGAAACTCATGGTATTCACCGGCATCGAGAAGGCGCGCTTCCGCAAGCCAGTGGTGCCCGGCGACCAGCTTCGCATCGTGGTGGAAGTGCTGGCCTGGCGGCAGATCGCCGTCCGCATGCAGGGCATGGCCTACGTCGGCGAAAAGCTGGCCTGCGAGGCCGTGATCTCCTGCGCGCTGGTGGATCGCAAGCGCGACTCCACCGCCGCTGAAACTCCTCAGCCTTGAGGCTCGAATCAGCATCGCCGCAGGTCCACCCCACGGCCATCGTGGATGCCGGTGCAAACGTGCATCCCACCTGCCGCATCGGACCCTACTGCACCATCGGTCCCAACGTCGAAATGGGAGAGCACTGCGAGTTGATTTCCCACGTCACCGTGCAGGGGCCGACGCGTATGGGCAGCCACAACCGCATCTTTCCGTTTGCCTCCGTGGGCATGGATCCGCAGGACTTGAAGTTCGGGCCTGCCGACAAGGTCTGGCTGGAGATGGGATCGCACAACACCATCCGCGAGTTCGTCACCATCAATCGCGGGACGGTGAGCGGCGGGGGCGTGACCCGCGTGGGCAGCCACATCCTCATCATGGCGTATGCCCACATCGCGCACGATTGCATCATTGGCGACCACGCCATGCTGGCCAACGCCGCCACGCTCGCCGGCCACGTCACCGTGGAAGAGTGGGCCGTGGTAGGAGCATTGTGTCCCGTGCACCAGTACGTACGCATCGGCGCACATTCCTACATCGGCGGCGGGGCCACTATCACGCGCGATGTGCTTCCCTTCTCGCGGACCTCGGAAGCCCGCGAAGCCAGCGCCTACGGCGTGAACTCGGTGGGCCTGGAGCGCCGCGGATTCTCCAAAGAGCGCATCCGCAAGATCCAGAGCGCCTTCCGTGTGCTCACCGCCTCCAAACTCAACACCTCGCAAGCCCTGGAAAAACTGAAGTCCGAGGGCCAGTTGGGCGAGGACGTCGAGTTCCTGCTGCGCTTCATCGAAGGCTCGCAGAGGGGCGTGATCCGCTAGCGAGAGCGGCGACAGGACGCCGGCGCTGCGCTTTCGTTTACACTTCCCGCATGGCTGCGCGCGAACGCATCGGCCTCATCGCCGGCAATGGCAGTTTCCCGCTGCTGGTGCTGGACGCCGCCCGCTCCCGCGGCGCCGAGGTCGTGGTGGCAGCCATCAAGGAAGAAACTTTCCCTGAAGTTGAATCTCGGGGCGCGGCTTCGGTCCACTGGATGTCGCTCGGCGAACTGGGAAAGCTCATCGAAACTTTCAAGCGCGAAGGAGTCTCGCGCGCCATCATGGCCGGGCAGGTGCGGCACAAGCAGATCTTCTCCAGCATCCGGCCCGACTGGAAAATGGCCAAGCTGCTGCTCTCGCTGCGTTCGCGTAACACTGACGCGCTCTTGGGCGCGGTGGCGCAGGCCCTCGCCGAAGAAGGCATCACGCTGGTGGACTCGACTTCCTACCTCGAGCCGCTGCTGGCACGCCCCGGCGTCCTGACCAAACGTGCACCAACTGAGGAAGAGGCGCGCAACATCGCTTACGGCCGCCAGGT
>DASYTX010000079.1:0-4780 GCA_036001865.1 Terriglobales bacterium | reverse complement strand
GAGCAGGAGGGCGATGGCAGCATTGGGCGCGACCAGGTCGCCGGGACGGACGTCCATGACCTCCACCACAGCAGCGGCGGGAGCCATGACCTGGCGCTCACGGTAGCGGGCTTCCGCTTCGGCCAATTCGCCTTCGGCGCGCTTTAGATCGGCGCGGGCGGCAGCGACGTCTTCCTTGCGGAACCCGCGCTCAAGTTCGGCGGCGCGTTGCTCGGCACTGCGCACGCGTGCGACGGCAGACTCATGAGCGGCCTGCGCATCGTCGCGCTGCTGCCGCGAGAAAACGCCTTCGGCGGCCAGTTGTTGGGCGCGCTTCCAGGTGCTCTCCGCGTTTTCCGCCTCGGCGCGCACGCGGTCAAGGTCGGCCTGTGCCTGCGCGATTTCCTCGCGACGATAGCCACGCTGCATCTTGTCGAGATTGGCGTGCGCCTGGGCGGTACGCGCGCGGGCCTGCTCCACCGTGGCCGCCAGCTCCTGGTCCTCAAAGGTGACCAGCACCTGGCCGGGCTCAACGCGGTCGCCCTCACGCACGCGGACTTCGTGGATGCGGCCGCCGACTTTCGATCCCACGCGGATGTTGCGGGCTTCCACCGTGCCTGAACCTTCAAGCACCGGTGGACGTCTGGCCGCAACCAAGTACCCAGCGACGGCAATGACGAGCACGACCAGCCCCGCGAGGGCCAGAATGCGTTTGCGGCTCATGGCTTCCTCCCGGCGGCACCCTTCTCGCCGTTAGATGGCAACGCATCGGCGGCGATACCTGCCCAGAAGACCCGAAAGCTCGCGTCGAGCGACTGACGCAGGGGCGTAGCCGGACCGAGCGTCCACACCAGCACGGTTCCAAGAAAGCTTTGCTGAAACAGGCGGGCCAGCTCAACAGCGTCGCAGTCGCGGCGAACCTGATTGCGCTGTTGCCCCAGCTCGAAGATCTGCCGCAGCAGCGCGCGTCCCTGTTCCAGGTTGTGTGCCACCAGCCGGCGGACCTGGTGGTTGGACAAAATGGCGAGCAGCAAGCTGCGGGCCAGCCGCTGGCTTTGGGCAGGGCGCTGGCGCAACTCGTGATACAGGCGATAGAGCACGCCGCTCACGTCGCGCCCACGGTTCACGGCTTCGAGGGCGGCCATGATCTTGCCACGCTGCACCTCGGCAAGCGCGCCAAGGATGTGTTCCTTGCTGGGGAAATAGTTGAAGAACGTTCCCTTGCCGAGGTCGGCGGCCTCGGTGATCTGCTCCACGGTAGTAGCGGCAAAGCCGCGCTGGCGGAACAGACGGAGCGCAGCCATCAGCAGACGCTGGCGGGTTTCGGCGCGGCGGCGCTCACGGCGGGTGGGGCGGAGGTGGCCGGGAAGCTGGTGGGCGGTCAAATCGGAGAGTGCGTGACCTGCGTCCATATATGACCCTTGGTCATATATGAATTCAACTCGACTCAGTTTGTCAAGGTCGCCAACCTGGTTCCCGTTTTGGGAAAGCTATCGCGCGCCGTTGAAGCTTACGGTGATCGTGGTCTCGGTTTCCACGGGCTGGCCATTGAGCAATTGCGGTTGGTAGCGCCACTGGCGCACCGCCTGCACTGCGGCACCGGCCAGCACCTGGTTGCCACTCTCGACGCGCACATTCTCTACTGTCCCTTGGGAAGTAATCGTGGCCTTCAGAACAACAGTCCCCTGCAGGCGGAGCATCAACGCGGGCCTGGGATACACAGGATCCACCTTGTGAACAAGCCTCGGAGGGGTGGCGCCGGAGGACACTCGCGTGGCCAGCGACGGCTCCACTACCGGTGGGCTTACCGCAACTGCAACGGAAGGGCTGGAGCCGGCCGCCACTTCACCCAGCTCGGGAGCATAAGGCTGCGGCGAAGGCAGATTCAGCGGCTGGTCTGCACTGGTGCTAGTCACGGGCAGCGGTACCTGCTTCCTCAGCACACGGGTCACGGGCTCGGGCGGCAGTTGGCTGCGATCGCGCGAGGTCAAGCTGGCCTTAACTTCCGGCGGTTGCACTGGTGCGGTGGTGGTCTGCGCCGGCGGCGGCGGTTCCTGCTGGATCGCCGGCTGCGCGCTGACTGGAGGTTGCGCAGGCGGTGGTGATGCGGCACGGCCCTGCCAGTACTGCCAACCTGCGAAGACAGCGAGCACCAGTAGAACCGTCAGCAGCACCAGCAATCTGGTGCGCGGAGTAAGACGGAGGACGACTTTGCGCGTAGCGGCCAGCGCCGGCTGCTCCAGCATGGTGGTGAACAGCGGGGTGGTCACGGGTGTGCTCTCGGGAGCGCGAGGGAACGAGACCGTAGAAGCGTTGCGCGGGACCGGCGCGCCGGGGCGCAGAGGCAGGTCGCAGTGTTCGCAGTCGCGGGCAGTGGCGGGATTGAGGTGACCACAAGCGTCGCACCGTATGGTGGCTGGCTCGTGAACAGCCACCGTGGATACGGCGGGAGGCCGCGCGCGCCGTGCATCAACCAAGGCATCCTCGGGTGGAACAGGAGTGGCAGCCGGAGGCGCCATGGTGGCCGTGATCAAATCAGCCAAGCGGCGCAGTGTGAGCACGTCCTGGCCATGGAAGGCATGGTGGGTGGCAGAGAAGACCTCCAGCAAGCCCACTACCTTGGAGGCGGTGAACAGGGGAACCATGACGGCCGAGCGAATCTTTAATTGCCGGCAGGCATCGCGGTCCACGCGCGGGTCGAGCTCAGTGTCTTCGCAACGCACGACCACGCCGGTGCGCACACACTCACCGGAAAGTCCGGAACTAGGGTTGAGGCGGGCGCCGATTTCGGGGGCGGAGCCCGCGCTGGCGCGGCACACGATGCCGTCGCCGTCGTCAATAGCGATGGCGACGCCCGTGGCGCGGGTCAGGTCGCGGGTACGTTCTGCGATGAGCTTCAGGGCAGCATCCCGGGGCAGCTTCTGCGCCGCGATCTCCCGCTGCAGTGTAACCAGTGCGGGCGGATCCGGCCGCGCGGCCGGCAGCTCAGGAGCGGTGGTGGGTTGTGCGGACGAGCGGGCGCGCGTGAGCCACTCTTTCAGTTGAAACTGCACCGCGTCCGTGAGCTTCAAAAACTGGATACCAGCCCGGCCGGAACCCTCCTCAACCCAGGCAAAGACGCCAGTGGCTTCGATACGTGCCTTGCTGTCCGGGAGATCGAACTGGATGGCAGTGGAAGCGCCTTGGCGAACGCGGGCCAGCGCCTGCACCGCCATGCCGGACTCGCTCAGGTCGATGACCAGCCCGGCATCCGTGCGATCCAGGCTGACCGTGACCAGGCGGCGGTCCATGACGCGGACCCGCGAATGGGTGCGACGCTCCGGCCCGGCAAATGCAGGAGCAACCGCCAAGCCGCGCGTGGATGAAGCAGACATGGAAAATACCTCCCTAGTTACGGTCGAAACCAGCCCCCAGCGCGATTCTGACGCCTAAATGAACTTCTTGGAAGCGGCATCCCAAGCGGGATAGCCTTCGCGGGGCGCGGTTGCGGGAATCGGCGGTGCGGTGCGCGCCGGCTGAGGAGCCGCAGTCTGGGTACCGGCGGCCGCCGGCTTCTGCGCACTAGCAGCTTCTGCTGCCTGAGTCTCGTCGGCCAGCAGCCGGGCTACCATGCGGAGGGCTTCCACCTCCTTCTGCACCTGTAACAGCTCAATTTCTTTCTGCTTCAGCACGTCCAAGATGTTCTTCATTGCCCTTTTTCCACCAAGCAGATTGGGAGTCGTCGTGCCGTGCCCGGGCTGAAGGCGGCCAGAATGGAAAGCCGATTTGGTCGCGAAAGTCGCGGACCTGGAATCCGTTTACAGTGAGGAGCTCGAACACAGCACGTTGCCAAGATATTCCCCCAGAACCGCGGAATAGTAAAGACGATTTTGGGAGGGAGAGCACAAAAAACAGGCAAAACCACAAGGTATCACCCTACCAGCAAGGAAGATGCTCCTGCATTCCCGTATTTGGCCGGCAATTTGACCGGCAAGGTAGCTGAGTTACTAACGTCACCTCAGGCCCGAGGAAAGCACGTCGGAAACCGCGGCGCGCGTGCTAATAGTAACGGATAACCCAATCCAATCGGGAAAATCGAGGGGGAATCATGAAGAAAACCCTGCTGCTGGGGATGCTCCTGCTCTGCTGCATTCCGGCGCTGGCGGAAGATGCACAGCTTGTCATAGAAAAGGCGAAGGCGGGCGATGTCGAGGCTATGATACGGCTGGGAAGCATGTATTACGGGGGCGGTGAGCGGCTTAATCAGGATCCCGCCAAAGCAGCGGTTTGGTTCCGCAAGGCGGCAATGTTGGGCAACGTCCAGGGTCAGTTGAACCTCGGGATGCTATATGAAAAGGGCAAAGGGGTGCCGCGGAATCACACTCTGGCGGTTAAGTGGTATCGGAAAGCGGCTGACCAAGGCGACCGCGATGCCCAGTACCGGCTCGCTGGAATCTATGAGAACGGCCCGAAGGTTGTGAAGAGTGCGTCCAAAGCTGCGGAGTGGTACGCCAAGGCAGCGGAGCAGAACCATCCTTTGGCGCAGTATAAGCTAGCGACGCTGTACGAGGCTGGCACTGGGGTCCTGAAAGATGAGAAGCGTGCCGCGGGACTGTACCGGATGGCTGCCGACCAGAACTCGCCCGAAGCACAGCATCGCCTGGGCGTCATGTATGAACAGGGCCGGGCAGTTCCCAAGGACGAGAAGGAGGCCCTCAGGTTGTACAGCAAGTCCATGGAGAGCTACTACCCCAAGGGCGAGTGGGCGTATTACCGGCTGTTGCAACGGCTGAACATCAGTGAGGAAGAGCTGGCGAATTTC
>DASYTX010000078.1:0-2368 GCA_036001865.1 Terriglobales bacterium | reverse complement strand
GTCCCTAACGGGACTGGGGCTCGCGCGCAGTGCGTGATCGTCACGAGAATGCAAAAACACCCGGTCGAGGGCGACCGGGCTACATCAGACTCCATGCTCAAGTTTCTTTCTGCAGCTTCTTGAGTGCTTTTTTGGCCAGCTTGGCTTCTTCGCTATTGGGGACGGCTTCGAGGACGTGCTGGTAGCGCTGGCGGGCGGCTTCGGGGCGGTTGAGGCGGGTTTCGATGTCAGCGGCGGAGAGTTCGCAGCGGTAGATCAGGACGTCTTTGCCGTTGAGATGGCTGCATTCGTCGTAGTGGGCCAGGGCCAGCTCGGATTCCTTGAGCCGCTCATGGGCCTGACCGGCATGGTAGAGCACCCTGGCTAGCGGGATGTTGGTGTAGCCGCGCTCTCCGGCGCGGTATTTCGCGAGGATGGAGTCGTACACGGCCGAGGCCTGCTGCCAGTTGTTGAGCTGCCCGTGCAGCGAGGCCACCTCCTGCAGCATGAGGTAATTGCGCGGATAGGAACGCGCCATTTCCTGGAAGAGCGCCAGCGCCGCGGCGTACATCTTTTCGCGCTCGTACAGCACGGCCAGCATCAGCTTGGCATCTTCGCGGGCGTAGTGGCCGTGTTCCACCACGCGTTTGACCTGGCGCAGGCCTTCCTCGGTATCGCCGCTGCGGCCGGTAAGCTTGGCCACTACCTTCCAGTACCAAGGCAGGCTGCCGACGACGTAGTTGTTCACGCCCAGGACCAGGTAAGCGTCGACGTAGTTGGGATCGAGAGCGACCAGTTGCTTGTGGTGCTTGTAGGCGGCGTCGGCCTCGCGCAGCGCGTTCTTGAATTCCCTGCGCAAGGAGAAGTGATAGGTGGCGCGGGTGCCGTGGGCGGCGCCTGCCCAGTACATGGCTTCCTTGTCCTGAGGATCTTTGGCCAGGCGCTGGTCAGCGATGGCCTGGGCGCGCTCGAGGATGGAGAGCAGTTCCTGCTGAAACTCGGGCGTGACCGGGACCTTGCTGGGCTTGAAGGCTTCGCCGCCTTGTCCGTAGATTTTTGTTTCCAGCACGCCGCGCCGGAACATTTCTCCGCACAGGGTGGTAACCGCCAGATAGTTCCAGGCGTAGAGGTCGTCGGGATGCTGGCCGAGCCATTCGCGGAAGAGCCGGCTGGCGGCGTCGTATTCCAGATTGCGCAGGTGGTTGTCGGCGGCGCGCAGCGGAGCCGGAAGAGTGTTGGGCGCTTGGCTGGCTCGCGAACCGCCCGGCTGCGCAAGCAGGACAAGGGTCAGCAGCACCGCAGAGATCGCGTGCAAGCCGGAACGTGGCATGGCGGATGTGGCCTTCATAATGATGCCTCAAGTGCTGCGGAAAAGGACCTTCACATTTGGCTCATTCAGCCACATTCACCGGCACGGCAGTGAAGCGAAGCGATCGGGCGCCAGCTCTTATTTCGGACAGTGTGGCAATGCCATTCTCCTCCTTGTAACTCACCTGGACAGTTCCCGACGTGGCCGTGCGCTCCGCCAGTTCCACGACGGCCTGCGCCAGCACGCGATCAAGATCCGCACGCTCGGCAGGGAACAAGTAGAGTTCCCCGCGTTGGGGCGAGCGTTCGAGGACGATCAAGCGATAGCTGCCGGCCGGCACCTCGGTCCACCCCAAGCGGATGCTGCGGTCGAACTCGACGGGCACGCTGTTCGCGGCCTCGCGTTGCAGCGCGGAACGCAGGCTGTGGATTTCATCCGGCAGGCTCTTCCAGCCGCGATGGGTCACGGCCTTCAATTCGCCGAGCAGCGGCTGGTAATCGGCGGAGTTGACCTGCAATTGCAGCTCGCGCAGCCTGCCCGCTTCCCGCCAATCAATGGTGATGTAGTGTTCGTTGGTACGACCGAGTTCCAGTAACGCTCCAACGGCCAGGACCACGGGAAGCGCGATCAATGCCTCACCGGGGTCTTCGGCAGCGCCGCTCCAGAAGTTCTACCATGCGCTTGCCGGGCCTTTGACGGCAGTGTGGTAGGTGACTGCCACTACAGCGGGGGCGGGAATGGAGAAGGCCGCCCGCTGATCGTCGGCAGCGACAATACGGTCGGGCAACATGCTGAGGGTCAGCGGCATGCCGGAACGCAGTCCGCCGCCAGACTGCAGTTTTACCCGCCACTGCCGCACCGCGGCCGTAGACGCCGCCGGAAGCACGGCGGGGCCGCCGGGAATCGGCGCAGCCTGCCGGATGCTACCGATGCGGCTTACGATGGTGCCCGCCAGTAGCGGCGCAGCGGTAGGCCCGTCCCAAGCCACGATTGTGCCTGAGCCCAACTCACGCCCGCTGGCGGGATGCCGCATGCGGTACTGCCAGTCGAAACTCATGAAGGGGCGATGGATGGTGAGGG
>DASYTX010000077.1:0-3478 GCA_036001865.1 Terriglobales bacterium | reverse complement strand
GAGCAGATCAATGCATTCAGCCAAGAAACGCGCACGGACCTCGCCCCTCGAGTCGACGCCTTTGGCCTCGCTGGCTTGTTGTTCCGCCAGGCACTCTTGGAGGTAATTCTGTTGATTGCGGGCGCGGCGTTGAACCTTTTCGCATTCGGTCAGAACGAGATTTCTCGAGAAGGCGCATAACCAGGCAAAAAAGTCCGTCCCGACCCGGTAGTGAGCTATCCGGCGGTAGGCTTGCAGAAACGCGACGTGGGTGATTTCGTCCGGCTCGACACCCGGCGGACAAAATCCAGCGAGCCATGTCCGCAGCCGCCGGTGGTATGCGGCAACGACCTTTTGGTAATCCTCTGTGCACCCCGCTTGCACCTGGAGAATGGCCTGATCGATGTCGGGCTCGTTCATATCGCGTCGGACGGGTCGGGAACTGGATGCTTATCATTGCCAGTAGGCCCGCAGCCGTCGATTCATTAGCTAATTGGTCTCGAGCCGAAAATCTTAGCTGACCGATGGTCGGCGGATCTTATGAGCGCAACACAAGCTCTGCCCAGCGCGAGCACGGGCCGCAGTGGTGAGCAGGGCTTCTTCAGCAATTAGCGCAGGGCGAACTTGAGGTCGCGCATAAGAGGAGAATGTTGACAGCCGTTATGGCCGCACCGCGACAACACGAAAGCCGATGTGGTCGTAGCGCCGGTCGGGCTCGAACCGCAACCGAAAGGCCGACCGGCACGGCCAACCCTCGCCAGCCCAGCAACCACCTCTACGTACGCGAGACGCGGCCTTCGCGGAATACAAGTCGGGATCGACGCCGCCGGGCAATCTGGGGTGATACCAATCGCGGCACCATTCGAAGATGTTGCCGTGCATATCGTGCAACCCCCAGGCATTGGCGGGGTAGCTTCCAACCCTCGCGGCTCGACTCAGCGATGGCTCCGGCTCGGCCCCATTGTATGGCTTGTCTTTGAAGTTTGCCTGTTTGCTGCTGAGTTTGTCGCCAAAGGAGGTGGCCGTCGTTGTGCCGGCCCGGCAGGCGTACTCCCACTGCGCTTCGTTTCGCCGAGGCCGGTGTCCGCTTCATCCAGGTCAATAAGTCCGGTTGGGATCATCACGGTTCCATCGACAAAGGTTTGCCCAAAAGCTGCGCCCAGGTCGATCAGCCCATCGCCGCGTTGCTCAGCGATTTGAAAATGCGCGGCATGCTCCAGGATACTCTCGTTCTTTTCGGCGGCGAATTCGGCCGCACTGCTACCGCCGAGGGCGAAGGCGAGAACGCCGGCCGCGACCACAACGCCGATGCCTTCACCGTCTGGCTGGCCGGCGGCGGCGTCCGCAGCGGCTATGCTCATGGCATGACCGACGATCACGGTGCCAAGGCTGTTCAGGACCGCGTCCACGTTCACGACCTGCACGCCACCCTCTTGCACCTGATGGGCCTCAACCACGAGAAACTCACCTACCGCTACGCGGGCCGCGATTTCCGCCTCACCGACGTCTACGGCAACGTCGTGAAGGAAGTTCTCGCATAACGGGTTTCGCACTTGGTCCCAAGACTCCTGGCTCACGACTGGGATAAGCTAGCCTGGCCTGGCTAGCCCTACCTTTTACACTTCCTTAACCTTTTTGCCCTCCCAAGCTAACCAAAGCTTTACCTGGCAGGTGTGCATTGGGGCCGCTCCACAGGAGTGGCCACGATGCCATGCCCGCACCAGCCAGACAGCTTTTACCGGGCGCGCCAACCCAAACAGTCGGCCTTTTATCAATTGGTCGAGCGGTTTTACCCGCAGTTTGCAGCGGCCTATGAACAGCGCTATCAGGAGTGCTACGGCTTCTGGCGGTCGGCTATCGACACAGCGGTCCAGAAATTTCTGGCCTGCGGTGACCTGCACCAAGGGTTCGCGCGCGTGCGGTGTCCAAAGTGCGCCCACGAGTTTTTCGTGGCGTTTTGGTGTCGGGGCCGTTGCTTTTGTCCGAGCTGTCATCAAAAACGGGCGCTGCAAACGGCCCATTGGGTCAGCCAGGAGGTCTGCGCGGCGGTGCCGCACCGGCAGTTTGTGTTCACGATTCCCAAACGATTGCGGATTTATTTCCGGTTTGATCGGCGGTTGCTCGGCCAACTGTGCCGTGTGGCGTGGGAGGTCGTGCGCACGGTCCTGGCGTCGGTCGGTGGGCGTCCCGACGCCGTGCCTGGGATGATCGGCGCCATTCAGACCTTCGGCGACTTGATTCATTGGCATCCGCACATTCACGCGCTGGTCACCGAGGGGGTTTTTCTGAACGACGGGACGTTCCTGCCCCTGCCCAAACTGGCGACTGAGCCGTTTCTCAAACTGTGGGAACAGGCGGTGTTTGACTTGCTCCTGTCCGAGGGCAAGATCACCAACGAAGTCGTCGAAAACATCCGCAGTTGGAGCCACTCCGGTTTCAGTGTCGATCAGAGCGTGCGGATCGAGGCCGAGGACACCGAAGGCGTCCAGAAATTGATCGAGTATTTCCTGCGCTGCCCATTCAGTCAGGCGCGGATGATCGAGGTGACTGCGGAAGGCAAGGTGCTTTACAAGACGGAGCGTAACCGGCTGGGACGTTTTCCCGAAGCGGCCAGCGAGGATTTGTTGGCCGGGCCCAAGCGCAATTTCCAGGTCTTCGATCCGTTGGACTTTCTGGCGGAGGTGACCCAACACATCCCCGATGCTGGAGACCATCTGATTCGGTATTACGGCTGGTATTCGAACAAGAGCCGAGGGCTGCGGGCCAAGAGCGGCGGGGCGGCGGCACCACCTACCGAAGTCAACGGTCCCGACGCCAAACAAGCGCGTCAGCGCTGGGCCGCGCTGATTAAGCAGGTGTATGAACTGGACCCTTTGCTTTGTCCCAAGTGCGGGGGGACGATGGCGATCATCAGCTTCATCGAGCGAGGGCAGGGGGAAGTGATTGAAAAGATCCTCCGGCATTGTGGGTTGTGGGAAGAAGAAGCCGCGCGCGCCCCGCCAGGTGAACAGGCCCGCGGAGGCTGCGAATACACGAGGACAAGATGGGGTGGCCCCGCTGCGCCACGAGCATCGCGCCGCGCGCCTGCCGGCGCCCTCGCTCTGTCCGGACGGGGCCAAAATTCCGCTTGCCTCGCGGGTTGACGCTCGGTCCGGGGCGGATTTCTCGCTTTGGGCGGCCTGGGCGGCCCTCAAGGCCAGAAATTGTCATCACGGATCGATTCGAGAGGCTTCGAGAGGCAATCTTTCTTGCGACCCCCACCGGTAATGGCCACCATCCGATCACCCGGTGAAAAAGCAAATTCCTATCCATAATTCCGACCGATCCGATCCGGCAGGGAAACGATGCTGGGCAAAACGGCCAAAGCGATTTCGCACATCGACACGGTGCGCGGCCAGATATTTATCGAAGGTGAATATTGGAGCGCCGTGAGCGAAACGCCCGTCGAATCCGGCCAAACCGTCGAAGTCATCGGCCTCGAGGGATTGACGTTGAAAGT
>DASYTX010000076.1:0-16093 GCA_036001865.1 Terriglobales bacterium | reverse complement strand
GCGTGGTAAGCGGGCCCTTGATGCCGACGCGTAGATCCTTCAGTGCAGCGACGGTATCGTCCGGAAGCCAGTTGTTGAACTTGGCCTTTGCCTTCTCGCCGGCGAAAATCTCGTACCACACCACCCGACGCTTACCCTTGTAAGCCTTCTCTACGGCGGCGTCGAACACCCGCACGGAGGCTTTCCAGATGTCGCGACCGGTGCCGTCGCCCTCGATAAAGGGAATGATGGGATTGTCGGGGACCTGGAAGTTGCCATCACCATAAGTAATCTTCCGGCCATCAGCGGGAAGTGGGAATCCGTTATATGAAGCCGGCATGCAATTTACCTCCCCAGATTCTAAAAATCGGGCAATTGTAACTGGTCGGGCAATCGCCGCTAAGGATGAAGATCACAAGCTCCTGTGACATGCATCACGCGCAAGCGACGGCACCAAGCCTGCAAGAGAATAAGTCTATTCTATACGTTATTCCGAGCTGCCCGCCGGCGGTAGCACACGGTCATAGACGCCGCGCACCTGGGCAAAGGTGCGCTCTAGTTCTTGCGCTAAGCCGTGCTTGAAGGTCAGGCGGAGGAACTTTGCGACCAGTTGCTCGGTGGTCTGGCGGGCATGCTCGGCTGTGGGCAACGACTTGCGTGCCCGACCGATCACAAGCCGGATCACGTGCTCCAGGGTGCGCAGCAGTTCGGCGGCGGCATCCAGAGTGGCGCAGTCGGCGTCGCTAAGCAGTCCGCGGCCAGCGAGCCCATGCAGCCGCTCGCGAACATTACCCCGCGTCTGCTCGATGCCATGGCGAACCAGCAGGTAGGAGACGATGAAGTCGATATCGTAGAAGCCGCCCGGGTCACGCTTGAAGTTGACTTCACCCGACTCGGTCTTCGCCAGCTTGGCGCGCATGGAACGGGCTTCGCCGGCAAATTCTTTGCGCACGGCGAAGCGCGGCAGGTGCACTTCTATCGCCCTGAGCGCACGCTCCGCCAGTTCCTCTGAGCCGGCGACGAAGCGCAGCTTGGTATAAGTCAATGCCTCCCAGGCCTGCGCCTCTTCCGCGAAATATCGGCCGAGAATGCTGGGGGTGTGCACCAGTTCGCCCTCCACTCCGCGCGGCCGCAGGCGGGCATCAACCGCGAAAACCGTCCCGTCCCGCGTGTAAGCCGCCAGGGCCTGTACCACCTGTTCCGCGGTCCGCGCCGCCGCGCCGCGGTCGGTGTTCTCATCGTGCAGAAAGAGGAGGTCCGCGTCGGAAGCAACATCGAATTCCTCACTCCCCAGCCGTCCCAGAGCGAGTACGGCAAAACCCGAAGGCGGTTCGGCGATGGCCAACGCAGCCGCGATAGCATCATCGGCCGCTGCCGTCATCTCGGCCAGCGACTCGTACACTGAGCGGAACTCCATCACGTCGCGTGCCCCGGCGGCGAACACGCGGTGACGATAATGCTGGCGCAACAGCGCCAGTTTTTCGGTGCGCGGTGCCGAGGACGACGCCAGGTAGGTAAATACGGGGTCGCGCGCGCTACCCGCCGGCTGGTCGGAGGCGAAGAGCGCCCCAATTCCCCCCGCCGCTATTCCCTGCCCGATTTCGTCCACGGTGGCGATCTCCTGGGGGTGGCGTACCAGAATGTCGGTGAGATAATCGCTGACCGCAAAAATGCGCAGGGCCAGGCTGACGGCTTCCGGCGCACGCGCGACCGCGGCATAGCGCTCGGAGCTGGTGAAGGCGGCACTCAGAAATTTTTGCAGGTTGCGGCGGGTGTGCGACGTCAAGTCACGGCAAGCGGCAATCTGGTAGAGCGCCGGGGAGTCCAGCGCCAGCCGCTCCAGGATCTGTCCGTAGGACTGTTCCCTGCCGGTGTCCAGTGGCGCCAGGCGGAACTCGCCCGCTTCGGCCTCCTGCTGCAGATACTGTTTGCTGTGGATGATGCGCTGATAGATTTCCGCCACCGCTAGCATGCTCTGGCGCACGGTTCGTACGAAATCCTCGCTGGTGGAATGGGCGGCTCCTTCTCCCAGCACGGCGCGCTCGAGGACACGCAAGTCAGCCTCATTCTCCGGGAGTCGGTGCACCTGCTGCCCGCGCCGCAGTTGCATGCGATGTTCGATCCGGCGCAGGAACTCGTACGCCTGGCTGAGTTCGTGGAAGTCCTTGCCGCTGATGTGTCCCTTGTCATGGAGTTTCTGGAGAGAGAACAGGGTGCCGCCGGAGCGCAGCCACGGTTCCGGCCCGCCATAGACGCGCTGCAGGCACTGCACCAGGAACTCGATGTCGCGAATGCCGCCACGATCGAGCTTGACGTCGATGGCGCCGGCCTTGCGGCCCAGCGGTCGCCGGCGGCGCGCGCCCATCTTCTCCCGCGAATTCAGCGCGGTTTCGATGGCCTGGAAATTTACCTCTCGCCGGTACACAAACGGTTGAACCCTGCGGACAAACTCCCGCGCCAATTCCAGGTCGCCGGCCGAGTGCCGGACTTTGATCAGCGCCTGCAGTTCCCAGTCGTGCGCCACCTCGGCATAGTAGCGAAGCGCATGTCCCAGCGCGGCGGCCGGTTCACCTTCCCCGCCCTGCGGGCGGAGGCGCAGGTCGATGCGGAACAGCGGGCCTTCCCTGGTTAGCCGGGTAAGGATTTCGGTGACCAGCTGCGCGAGACGGATGAAGTATTCGCGGTTGGAGATCTCGCCCGGGGTATCGGGCTCCCCGTCCCCGTGCAGGTACATCAGGTCAACGTCGGAACTGTAGTTCAGCTCGTTGCCACCCAGCTTGCCCAGCGACAACACTGCGAACGGCGTGTCGACCACGCGGCCCTGCGCGTCTATATGCCGGGGAGCGCCGTAGCGGTTGCGCAGCTTGGCGTCGACGTACCGCAGGGCCTCATCAATGAGCACGTCTGAAAGCGCGGAGATCTCCGCCGTGGTTTCGGCCAGGGTAGCGATGCCCAGCACGTCGCGCAGCATGATGCGCACGTACTCCCGCCGCTTGAAACGCGCCAGCAGTTGCGAGATGTCGCTCGCGGATGAGCGCGCGTGGAAGCGCGCGAACTGCTCGCGGAAGCCCTCGCGGGAATGCAAGCGGTCCAGGCTCTTGTCGCGGGACAGGATGTGAAACAGGTCGGGATTCTGCAGTAGGGTCTCGCCTAGATATTGGCTGTGACCGAAGACCGCGATCGCGTAATGCACCAGGAAGCGGTGTCGCTCGAGCAGGGGCAGGACCTCCCGGTTGTCGAGTGAGCACAGCTGCTCGAACAGGTTGAGCGCCGAATCAGGATCGGGCGATTCGGCCAGCAACGTGGGCAACGACGAACTGCCCCCCGCGGGCGCGAGCTCCAGGATACGCTCCAGGTTCACGGCCGCCGCTTCCGGGTCGCGGAACGCAATGTGTGAAACTGCTGTCGCCCAATCCACGGTTTGCCTAGATACCGCAGATTAGCGCGAAACCCCGCAAACCACCAAGGACAGGAAGGAACGCGAAGGCGTCTTATCGACCTTCTGCACTCTCTTATTGCTGTCTGCGCTTTGTATTGGAAAGAAGTGGAGGAAAAATCGGGTTCAAAGAAGCCGTCTTGTGCTGTCGCACGTGCTTGTGTTAGTCTACAGACTAGTCAGACTGGTCTGACATTTAAAAAAAATACCTAGCGAGAAAAGCTTGAAGATCAAAAATACGAGCAAAGCTGGACGAAAGGCAACGCGCAAGGCGCGTTGGCAGCTCCAAACCGCCAAAGCAAGGTTTAGCGAGGTCTTTCGCCGGGCACGCTCCGAAGGGCCGCAGTGGGTCACCCGTCAGGGGAAGGAAGCAGTGGTCATCCTGCCCGCAGAGGAGTTTGAGCGCCTCCGGCTGCGTGCGAAACAGCCACGGAGCCTGGTGAAGTTCTTCGCAGAATCACCGTTGGCAAAACTGGACATCAATCTCGAGCGCACCCCGGACTACGGCAGGACGGTCGAATTGTGAGCGGATTTCTGCTCGACACCAACGTCATTTCTGAACTGGTCAAGGCCAAGCCCAACCCCAAAGTCACAGCTTGGATCGAGGCCACGGATGAGACCGTACTCTACCTGAGTGTCCTCACCTTGGGCGAAATCCGCAAAGGCATTGCTTCCCTGCCGGGAGCGTCTCGTCGCATTGCGCTCGAAGCATGGCTTGATAGTGATCTGGTTATGCGCTTCGCGGATCGGATTATCGCCATCGATCGTGACGTGGCCGGTCGCTGGGGTCACTTGGCCGCCAAGGCCGCTGCCATGAATGCGGCGCTCCCGGTCATCGATGGCCTGTTGGCAGCTACGGCCCTGCATCACAACCTAACTTTGGTGACCCGCAACACGGATGATGTCGCGGTCACAGGTGTCCCCCTGTTCAATCCTTGGTTTGCAGAGCACGGAGACTGAGTTCCTAGGACTCACTCAGTACACTCTGCAAGCACAGAATCAATCACCCAAGCCATGACTGCCGATTCCACCTTCTATCGCGACCTTGCCTATGTGTTCGTAGCCGCTGTGGTTGGCGGCCTCGCGGCGCGCGCGCTGCGCCAGCCGCTCATCCTCGGCTACGTTGTGGGCGGCATTCTCGTCGGCCCATTTACTCCCGGCCCTTCCGTAACGCAGGTCCATGTTCTGGAGCTATTCGCGGAGATCGGCGTCATCCTCCTGATGTACTCGATCGGGATCGAGTTCTCCCTGCGCGACTTGCTGCGCGTGAAGTGGGTAGCCGCCGTGGGCGGGCCACTCGGCATTGTGCTCTCCATCCTGCTGGCCTTGGGAGCAGGGCACTTGCTGGGGTGGAGCATCATGCAGGGGATCACCGTGGGCGCGGTCGTGTCCGTGGCCAGCACCATGGTGCTCTCGCGCTTGCTCATTGATCGGGGAGAATTGCGGTCGCAACACGGCCGGGTGATGATCGGCATCACCCTCATGGAAGACATCGCCGTCGTTTTGATGACGGTGCTGATCCCCGCGCTGGGTACTGCCGCCGCCGGAAGCGTGTTGCCTGTCTTACTGGCGGTCGGGAAGGCGTTGCTGCTGCTGGTCCCGATCGGGTTTGCGGCATTCAAGCTGGTTCCACCGCTCATGACTCGAGTGGCACGGATCCGCAGCCAGGAGCTGTATCTGCTGGTGGCCCTTGCCATTGGTTTTGCCACCGCGGCCGCCACGCAGGCCATCGGCCTGTCGCTCGCCCTAGGCGCGTTTCTTGCGGGCATGGTGATCAGCGGCTCCGAATACGAGCACGAGACGCTGGCCCAACTGCTTCCCATCCGCGATGCCTTCGTGGCGCTGTTCTTCGTGACCATCGGCGCGCTGATTGATCCCAGGGCGCTGGTGTCAAACCCGGGGCTGCTTGCGGTCATGGTGGCGCTGATCGTGGGCGGCAAGTTTCTCATCTGGACGTTTATTACCAAGCTGTTTCGGTATCCGCTCTGGACGGCGGTGCTGGTGGGAGTCGGCCTGACTCAGATTGGTGAGTTTTCTTACGTCCTGGTGCAGGCGGCGCGCAATGCCGACCTGGTTGGAAGCGAGGTTTACAACGCAACCCTGGCCGCCTCTCTCATCACCATCCTGCTCAATGCGGTGCTAATCCGGACAGTGCCACAGTGGGTCGGCCGCCGACGCCTGGCCACGGCTGCGCGCGCCCTGGCGCCTAGGGTCGACGATCCGCGGTCGCTCTCGGGCCATGTCGTGCTCTGCGGGTTCGGGCGCGTCGGCAGCGTGGTCGGAACCGCGCTGGATACATTTCAACAGCCCTATGTAGTCATCGAGCTCGATCCCGACATCGTGAAAGTTTTGCGGGAACGTGGAATCCCCGCGCTGTTTGGCGATCCCGCCCATCGGACTATCCTGGAAAAAGCGGGAGTGCATTCCTGCAAGCTGGTGGTGATTACGTTGCCGGTTAAGCAGCGAACCCTGCTGGCCATCCGCAACGTCCGTGCGATGAGGGCTGACGTCCCCATTCTGGCTCGCGCTCACCGGACCGAAGAACAGGAAGAATTGTTACGCGCGGGCGCAACGGCGGTGATTCAGCCGGAATTCGAGGCTTCGGCCACACTGGTTCGCCACGCGCTCGATTATCTTGAACTCCCCGAGCAGCGGACCCAGGCATACCTCGACAGCTTCCGCGAGGCGATGGAGACCTCTCGCCGGCGCACTCGACCGGAGCAGCCTCTCCTGCCAACCGTGCGCGAAGTGGTGGTTCCCGACGCTGCCTCGGGCGAAACCCTGGGAGACGGACAGGTTCGTGAGCGGTTCGGGGTCACGGTCGTGGCTGTGAATCGCGGATCGGGCGACGTAGTGGTAAACCCGCCAGCGGAGACACGCCTGAACCCGGGCGACCGAGTGCGAGTGTTCGGCCTGCCCGACCAAATCGATAGCTTCGTGCGACACCTGGGCAACTGAGATTCGGACCAGAGGTAGCGCCTCGAGATATTTTTCATGCAGGCGCGCCCGCTGCGTTAGGGCACAACTGCCATGTGAATTAGTAGAAAGAAATGGCCCGGCTTGCGCCGGGCCTCGGCTGAATACTGAGTAACGCCATCAGATGTCATAGTACAGCGCAAATTCGTACGGATGTGGACGCAGCCGGATGGCGTTCACCTCTTTGTCGCGCTTGTAGCTGATGTAGGTCTCGAGCAGCTCCTCGGTGAAGACATCGCCTTTGAGCAGGAACTGGTGGTCGCGCTCGAGGGCGTTCAACGCCTCGTCGAGCGACCCCGGCATGGAGGGGACTTCCTTCAACTCCTCGGGACCGAGATCGTAGATGTCCTTGTCCAGCGGCTGGCCGGGATCCATCTTGTTCTCGATCCCGTCCAAACCCGCCATGACCATGGCCGCGAAGGCGAGATACGGATTGCAGCTCGGGTCGGGCGGGCGGAACTCGATGCGCTTGGCCTTGGGCGAGGCCGAGTACATAGGGATCCGGCAAGCCGCCGAGCGGTTGCGCCGCGAGTAGGCCAGGTTGACCGGCGCCTCAAAGCCCGGCACCAGGCGCTTGTAGGAGTTGGTGGTGGGCGCGATGATGGCGGAGAGCGCCGGGCCGTGGGCGATCAGCCCGCCAACGTACCACAGCGCGAGCTGCGACAGCCCCGCGTATCCATCGCCGGCGAACAGCGGCTTGCTACCCTTCCACAGCGACTGGTGAGTGTGCATGCCGCTGCCGTTGTCCTGGAACAGCGGCTTGGGCATGAAGGTGACGGTCTTGCCGTACTGGTTGGCCACGTTCCGC
This sequence comes from Terriglobales bacterium, assembly GCA_036001865.1. GTDB lineage: Bacteria > Acidobacteriota > Terriglobia > Terriglobales > Acidobacteriaceae > DASYTX01. The sequence goes on along the minus strand of DASYTX010000076.1, from coordinate 8,894 downwards.
ACGATGTACTTGTAGAGCATCATGTTGTCGGCCGAGCGCACCAGCGAGGCGAACTTGAGGTCAATCTCGGTCTGACCGCCGGTGGCGACTTCGTGGTGATGGCACTCCACCTCCAGGCCGCAGTTCTGCATGGTCAAGGTCATCTCGGTGCGCAGGTCCTGATAGTGGTCGGTGGGCGGCACTGGGAAGTAGCCTTCCTTGAAGCGCGGCCGGTAGCCCAAGTTGTTCTCTTTGCGCCCGGAGTTCCAGCGCCCTTCCTCGGCGTCGATGAAGTAGAAGCCGTGCTGCTCGCGCTGGTCAAAGCTCACATTGTCGAAGATGAAAAATTCCGCCTCCGCGCCGAAGTAAGCGGTATCGGCGATGCCCGTCGAGGCCAGGTACATCTCCGCCTTCTTGCCGATGTAGCGCGGGTCGCGGTCGTAGCGCTGCTTGGTGACCGGATCGATGACGTCGGCCACCATCACCAGCGTGGGCACCTCGGTAAAGGGATCAAGCATGAACCAGGTAGGGTCGGGGATCAGCAGCATGTCGCTCTCGTGGATCGCCGCCCAGCCGCGGATCGACGAGCCGTCCATACCGAAGCCCTCTTCAAATGAGGCCTCGCTGAACTGCTCAATGGGAAATGAGACGTGGTGCCACAGGCCTGGAATGTCGGTGAAGCGCAGGTCGAGCAGCTTCACGCCGTTCTTCTTTATGAATTCCATCACCGCTTTGGGATCAGGCATTTAATGCTCCTCGTTGCGCTCAGCCGATGATCCTGAGCGCGGAATGATGGCCGGGAAAACTTGGTTGATCCGCGCCTCAGGTCCGGCGTTGCCTGAAGGCGAACCGGTGACGGGCGCCGCAGCGTCGAGCCACGATTCGCACCGGTTTGTGGGGAAGCACGGCTGGTGTACTGCTAGAATCCTAAGCCAGCAGCACAGTTACAGCTTACGGAGGGGCGCAGCCTGAGGGGAAATAGATACTTTTTATCGGCGGGATAAGCTTGGCTTATTCGGGAGGCTGGAGATTGAAGACTGGCAACTGGCTCTGAACAATGGACTTTGACCAACTAGAAACGTTCCTCGAAGTGGCGCGGCACAAGAGCTTCTCCCGGGCGGCAGAGAAGCGCTTCCGCACCCAGCCAGCAATCTCCGCACAAATCCGCGCCCTCGAGCAGGAGGTTGGCGCCAAGCTCTTCGACCGCTCCGGTGGAAAAGTTTCCCTCACCGCCGCGGGCAAGGCCTTCCAGAAGTATGTTGAAGTAACACTTGAGGAAAGGAAGCAGATCCTCAATTCGCTGGCCGAGATGGAGCGCGTGCCCCGGGGCGAGATCCTAATCGGCGCCAACGAGGCCACTTGCCTCTACATCCTTCCCGAAGTCTTCGCCAACTTCAAGAAGCAGTATCCCGGGGTTGGCGTCGGCATCCAGCGCTCCAACCGCGCCAAAGTGCTGGAGTGGATCATCGACAACACCGTGGACATAGGATTCGTTTCTCTGCCCGTCAGCGACCCTCGATTGACGGTCGCGCCCATTCACCGCGACGACCTGGTTGTGATCGCCGCGCCCAATCACCCACTTGTCCGGGAAAAGACCGCCACACTGGCTGAAGTGTTGCACTACCCTCTGCTGCTGCCCAAGGCCGGGTACACCCGCGAGGGGCTGGACAGGCTCTTCGACGAGCGCCGCCTCAAACCCACCATTTCCATGGAGCTTGATTCCAGCGAGCTGCTCAAGCGCTTCGCCGCCGCCGATGTGGGAGTGGCATTCATTGCCCGCTCCAACATCGTCGAGGAGGTGCGCGCCGGCGCCCTGGCCGCCGTCGCGCTTTCCGATGCTCACATCCGCCGCGACATTGCCCTGGTCTTCCGCAAGGACAAGGCGCTGAGTCGTGCCGCGCTGGCCTTTATCGACATTGCCGTGAAGCTGAAGCCAGCCCAGCGGGCCTCTGGCTAGCCCGTTCCCGATCGCGTAGGCGCCTCGAAGAGCACCACCTCTGTTCTTCGCCTGCGCTTCCAACCTGTGTTAAATTCGCGCTTCGCCAAGAACTGTGGAGGAGCCAGCATTGCCCAAGCACATGGTCCCTGGACGGATCTTTCTGACAAAGGGCGTAGGCAAACACAAGGAACGTCTCACTTCATTTGAGCTGGCGCTGCGCGACGCCGGCATCGCGGCGCAAAACCTGGTACGCGTCTCTTCCATCTTCCCGCCGCATTGCAAGCTGACGCCGCGTTCCCAGGGGCTAAAGCATCTCCATCCCGGCGAAGTGGTGTTTGCGGTGGTGGCCGAAAATTCGACGCGCGAGCCGCACCGCCTTATGGCCGCGAGCATCGGGCTGGCCATCCCCGCTGACCGCAATACCTACGGCTATCTGAGCGAGCACCACTCCTTCGGCGAGACCGAGGACACCGCCGGCGACTACGCCGAGGAACTCGCCGCCGAAATGTTGGCTACCACCCTGGACGTGGAATTCGACCCTGACCGGTCTTGGGACGAGAAGAAGGAGATCTACCGCATCTCGAATAAGATCGTGCGCACCATGAACATTACACAGTCCGCGGTGGGCGACAAGCGCGGGCTGTGGACCACGGTGATCGCCGCGGCGATTTTGGTTTTTGACTGATATTTGTCTTGGGCGACGGCCATCGACCGACGGCTAACGACGACTCTTCAGCCTTTCCAGCACTGCCCCCGCAATCAGCGGCAAGCCCACAGTCGCATCCACGAAAACTTCAGCAAACCTGCCGCCCTGCGCCGGTGGCACGAACTTGCCCCAGGAGATGGCCTCGCTGTAGGGACTGCCAGAGAGCCCACCCCAGTACACCGGTTCCGGGCAGATGCGCACGCCATAGTGATAACGCTTCAGGGGCACGTCCTCGCCGGCCCGCCGGTGGCGTAGCTCGATGTAGGGGCCGAACTGCTGCGCCCAGTTGCGCGGTACCCCGCCGCCGATGGTGAAAATTCCCAGCCGCTTCTGCTTGAGCAGGGTCTCGGAGAAATGGTCCAGGTCCTCGAAGGGGTCGTAGCGGAGCTTGGGGTGACCATCGCGCATGCGAATGCGGTTGGCTAACGCGACGTCCAGTCCCAATTCGGAATCGGTGAAGGCCGGAACGTACACAGGTACATTTTTCTGAAAGGCTGACTTCAAGATTCCGCGCTCGGCGGCGTGCTTCACCAAGTACTGGCCGATGGCGCGGTTCAGCTTCCATGAGCAGAGGATTTCCTTGGGTTCCCACTCCTTCAACACCTCGAAGACCACCGCCTCCACGTCGTCGAGATTGCGCTCCGGCTCGAGCGTGTCATAGACGCGGTTGTAGCCGGCCTCGTAGAGCTCGACGTCGTTTACCTCCGGGTTATAGCGGAAGTGGGCGCGCCCGGTGGCTTCCACCAGGCCGTGCGCCATCAGCGCGCCAGTAGAGACGATGGCATTCACCACACCGGCGTCGAGCAGGTCGGTGATGATTAGGCCCTGCTTGGCCACAGTGAGGGCGCCGGAAAGCGTCATGACCACAAAGCAATCACCATCGCGGGCCATGGCTTCCAGGACGTCAGCCGCCTCGCCCACCTGCCGGCCGGTGAACGCGGTATCGCCCATGGCGCGTACCAGGTCGTCGAGTGTGCGGACCTTGCCGAGGTCGAGTGGGCGCGTGGGGACGAGCCGGTCTTCCACGGGATCGTGGAGCCTGCGCTCGATTCCGGTCCCTTCGTGCTTGCCGTTCTTCAGACTGTTCACCTCGCGCGGGAGATCTCGAATGCGCAGGACCGAACGCTCGACACTACAGCGCCAAGACAATCGGCGTCAACGGGCGGCGTTGCATTCAGGTGCGCGAGAAATATTCGGCCAGCGCCTCCACCAGCCCGGCCACGGTGTACTCTCGGGCTTCCACGTGTGTCGGCAGTCCAAGCTCACGTAGCGTGGACGACGTCACCGGCCCAATGGACGCCATCGTGATTCCGTCCAGCAGATCGCGACGCAGATTGCCCAAAAGGCCAACGAAATTCCTGGCAGTCGAGGAGCTGGTAAACGTGATCGTTGTCGGCCGCTGGCGCATGTCGGTCAGCACTTGGCGGAGGCGGCCGCGCGCGGGCGGCGGCACCAGCGTCTGGTAGGCTTCAGCCACCTCCACCGTCGCGCCCGCAAGGCGTAGCTCTTGCGGGATGACATCGCGCGCCACTCTGGCGCGCACCAGCAGCACGCGCTTTCCTCGGACCTCTCCCCGCAGCGCATCGACCACCGCCTCGGCCACGTATTTCTTTGGCGTAACGCTGACGGCCAGCCCAGCCTGCTCGATTTCGGCCCTGGTGGCTGGACCAATAGCGGCAATGCGCAGATGCTCGAGGTGACTTTTTGTCAGGCCGAGCTTTTCGAGTCGGCTGAACAAAGCCTGTACACCGTTGACGCTGGTCAGGATGAGCCACTGGTAGTCGCCCGCATGGCGCAGCGCCCGATCCAGCCGACGGAATGACTGCGGCGGGCAGATCTCGATGACCGGAACCTCCAGGACGGTGGCTCCCAATTGGCGCAGGGCCGAAGCCAGCTCCCCCGCCTGCTTGCGGGCGCGCGTGACCAGCACGCGCTGCGCCCTGAGCGGTTTCAATGCGGCAGATCGGGTCGTGGCGGTCACGGCTGTTGCGGGACCGCGGCAGAAACCCCGTAAACTTCTTCCAAGATCTGCCGCGCACCTTTGTTAAGCAGTGCCTCGCCCACGTTTCTGCCCAGCGCTTCTGGATCGCTGCCGGTCTGCTGCTCGCGAATCAATCGGGAACCGTCCGGCCGTGCCACCACTGCGGTCAGCCGCAAGCCCCGGTCCGCAATTTCGCCGTAACCGGCGATGGGCACTTGGCAGCCGCCTCCGAGCGTGCCCAGCAAAGCGCGTTCGGCCGCCGTGGCCTGACGCGCGGCGGAGTCGTCAAGAAAGGCTAGTTCCTGCCGGGTCGCCAAGTCGTCGCTGCGACATTCGATGGCCAGCGCTCCCTGCCCCACCGCTGGGCACATCACCTCCACCGGCAAATGTTCACGCACATGCTCCATGCGCCCGAGGCGGTTCAGCCCCGCAGCGGCAAGAATGATGGCGTCGAAATCGCCGCTCTCCAGTTTGCGCAGCCGCGTGTCCACGTTGCCGCGCAGAGGGAATACTTCCAGATCGGATCGGATGGACTTCAACTGTGCCTGGCGGCGCAAACTGCTTGTACCTACGCGCGCGGCGCGTGGCAGGGCGGTGAAGCGCGCGTACTTCAGTGAAAGGAACACATCGCGCGGGTCCTCGCGCTTGGTCACGGCGGCCAACATGAATTGCGGGGCGAGTTCAGTCGGCAGGTCTTTAAGGCTGTGCACTGCCAAGTCCACGCGGCGGTCGACGATCGCCTCCTCGATCTCCTTGGTGAACATCCCCTTGGTGCCGACCTTCGAAAGCGCCACCTCGGTGATTTTGTCTCCGGTGGTCTTGATGATTTCGATTTCTACATGGTGGCCGCGGCCGCGCAGCAGGTCAGCCACATGGTTGGCCTGCCACAGCGCCAGTTGTGATCCCCGGGAGCCGATGCGCAGGAGGGCCATCGAGGCTTCAGCCGCCGTCTTGCTTGTCCCGCAGGTTGAAGATTCTGCGGATGAGGTCAATGATCGCGCTGGCCTCGCGCTCGCGCGCCGCCGTTTTGAGGGTGGCGATCGGCGGGTGGAGAATCTTGTTGATGATGCCGCGGGTAAGCGCCTCCACGGCAGCTTCTTGCTCCGGGCTCAGTGAGCCCAGCTTGCCGCGCATCCGCTCGACCTCACCCAGACGGATCGCCTCCATTTGGTCCTGCAGGGAAACAATGGTAGGAACCACCGCGCTGGCCTCGACGCGCGCGCTGAACCGCTCCACTTCCTCGTCGATGATCTGTTCGGCGTGCACGGCTTCGCGCTGGCGATCGGCGACGTGGGCCGCCGCCACTTGCTGCAGGTCATCAATGTCATACACAAAGATGCCGTCCAGTTTGTTCATCTCCGGGTCAACGTCGCGGGGCACAGCAATGTCGATGAAGAACATGGGACGGTTCTTGCGGCGTGTCAGGAACAGTTCGCCATGCTGACGGCGGAAGATGGCGTGCGGCGCTCCCGTGGAAGTGATAACGATGTCGGCCTTGTCGGCAGTGTCGTACAGGTCATCGAAGTGCATGGCCTGGCCGCCGAAGCGCTCCGCCAGCTCCAGCGCGCGCTCAAAGGTGCGATTGGCGACGAAGATGGCGCCCGCACCTTGGGCGATCAAGTGGCGCGCCGCCAATTCGCTCATCTTCCCTGCCCCGATCAGGTACACCGCACGGCCATTGAGCGAGCCGAAGATCTTCTGCGCCAGCTCGACGGCGACCGATGCCACCGAGACCGCGGCGGCGCCGATGGCGGTCTCGCTGCGCACCCGCTTGGCGACGCTGAAGGCGCGGGTGACCAGCGCATCGAGCTGTGAGTTCAGCGCGCCTGCTGCCCGGGCACAGGTATAGGCCTGCTTTACCTGTCCTAGGATCTGCGGTTCGCCCAGCACCATGGAGTCCAGGCTGGCGGCCACCCGGAAGAGGTGACGTACAGCTTCCCTTTCCCGGTACTCGTACAGGTAGTTCTCCACCGTGCACGGCTCTATCTGGAAGTAGTCGCGTATGAACCCACGCAGGTCAAGGTTGCCGTTCTGCGAGCTGGCCAGCAGTTCCATCCGGTTGCAGGTGGAGAGAATCATGCCCTCCTCGATGTCCGGCTGTCCCACCATCCGTCGCAGCGCCTCCGGCAGCTTGGAATCGAGTACAGCAAACCGCTCGCGCACCTCCACGGGAGCGCTCTTGTGGTTCACGCCGAGCAGGACAAAGCGGTTCATGGGGCGACAAACCGGTGCATCGTGCTCACGTAGTTGGCCGCCCACGCCAGGACAGCGGCGAGGAACGCAAACGTAGAGAGAAAGGCGGCACGACGCCCCCGCCATCCCGAGTTCCAGCGGGTGTAGAGCAGTACGATGTAGACCCCATACATCAGCAGCGAGAGCGCGACTTTGGGATCGGAAAAGTAGCTGGCCCCGAACTCCACTTGCGCGATCACCGATCCCGCAACGATGCCGAAGGTCATGAAGGGAAAGCCGAGCAGCAGCGAGCGGTAGCCCATCTGGTCGATGACTTCCAGCGCGGGCAGCCGCGACACCAATCCCGTCGCCCGCTTCAGTTTCAGGCTGCGCTCTTGCAGCAGGTAAAGCAGGCTGGCGGCAAAGCTGAAGAACAGCGCCGCGTAACCGGTGAAGATCAGCGCAATGTGCAGGAAAATCCATCCGCTGCGCAGCAGTGGCGACGTGAACTGCGGCGGCTGCTGGCCAACCGCTGCGGAGAAGGTGAGCAGAAAAACCAGGGGGAAAACGAAGATCCCAGGCGCGGTGGTACGGTACCGGACATAGATGCCGGTGAAGAACACCATCAGCAGGAACGCGAGCAGCGACTGCGACACGTGGATGGTGGTCGATTCAAGGTAACCATGAGTGGCAAAGTGTTCCGTGAGAGAGACAACGTGGAGAACGAACCCGACACCCATCACGGGCACGATGATGCGGCTCAGGACTTCGTGGCGTCGCGCCAGGGCCAGCAAGGCATAGAGTAGCCCCAGGCCGTAGAAGGCGACCGCTACTCGCAACCAGAAAAGTGACATAGAGAGGATCTGCGGAACCACCGCCGCCCAACCGGGCAGCTCCACAGCACCATGCCGAATTATAAGGTCACTCTACCCCGACGGTGCCCAGAAGCTCCTCCAGGTTCGCCGTGTCGATGACCAGCCGACGCCCATGATGGCGGAAGTCTTCCACCTCATCGAAGCCTTGGAACAGGCGCATCTTCGCCGCGGCATACTGCTCGCTCTCGGTCAGTTCGCGGCCGTGGGCTGTGGCCCAGGCGTCCAACGCCTCTCGTTTCAGGAAGATGCTGGTGGCAAACAGTGTTTTGCGGTCAGGAGTGACGTCGAAGATGAACTCGGTCGCCGGGGCCTCAGTGTCCACCGGCAATGCCGGGCGTTTGCCCACAAAGTAGTATTGATACACGTAGCCGATGGCGCCGGTGTAGGTCTTCATGCGACGGACGGTCATCAGCATGCCTCCGTCGGAGCGATACCAGTTTACGCCTAACGGGTGGGCGCCATCCAAATCTCGGTTCCGCCCGGGCGCGAGGGCGTGAGGAGGTGCGGGGTAATCACCACCAGCAGCTCGGCCTCTTCCTCCTGCTTGTTCTCCGTGCTGAACAGCTGTCCCAGCCCAGGGATCTGGCCCAACCCTGGCAGACCACGCAGCGAGCGCTGCTCCTGGTGGGAAATCAGTCCCGCCACCACCGCCGTCTCGCCATTCTTCACCGTGATCGACCCCGTGAATTTGCGATTGGAAATCACCGGCACGCCATTGAAGCTCTGTCCCAGGAGCGATTTGATTTCCGTCTCCAGGTTGAGAGTCACGTTGGGGCCGTAGAGCTGGGGCGTGGCCTTGACGGTGATGCCCAGATCCTCGTAGTTGAACGACGGAAATGCCGTCTGGAAGGATTGGTTCTGGATCACCCGCGCCAGCTCCGGCGAGTTGAAGATGGGCGAGAAAGTGGCGTTCAGCACTGGAAAGCGCGAGCCTACGCGCAGCGTGGCAGATTTGCCCTGCATGGCGCGGAGTGTGACGTGCTCCAGGCTTACTGCTGAAGATTCATTCAGCGACGCTGTCGCCGTCACCGGCGGGATGGTAAGACCGAACAGCGTGATGCCACCGCCGAAGACGGCGAAGGGCTGGGCAAAGATCGATGCCTGCTGTGCCTGCAATTGTGCCAGTAGCGCGCTGATGGCGGTGGTGTTGGCCTGGTTGATGCCCCCGCTGGCAAACAATTGGTCAATGAGCTGCTGGATGTCCGGCGTCCCTGTCAGGCCCCGCGCTTCGGTCGGGAGATT
>DASYTX010000075.1:0-2713 GCA_036001865.1 Terriglobales bacterium | reverse complement strand
GCGCCGTGCAGGCCGGTGTAGGCGGTCTCGCCGATGGCGTGCAGGCCGGGGGCGTCGGTGCGCCCGGCGAGGTCCGTGTGGATGCCGCCGCAGGTGTAGTGCGCGGCCGGCACCACCGGGATGGGCTGACGCGCAATGTCGATGCCCAATTCCAAGCAGCGGGCGTAAATGTTGGGGAAGTGTTCTTTCAGGAAGGCAGCGGGCTTGTGGGTGATGTCCAGGTAAACGCAGTCCAGGCCGCGCTTCTTCATTTCGAAGTCGATGGCGCGCGCCACCACGTCGCGCGGCGCCAGCTCGGCGCGCGGGTCGTGCGCCGGCATGAAGCGGCTGCCATCCGCAAGCCTCAGTACCCCGCCTTCCCCGCGCACCGCTTCCGAGATCAGAAACGACTTGGCGTGGGGGTGATACAGGCAGGTCGGGTGAAACTGGATAAACTCCATGTTCGCCACCTTGCAGCCTGCGCGCCAGCCCATGGCGATACCGTCGCCGGTCGCGGTGTCCGGATTGGTGGTGTACAGGTAGACCTTGCCGGCACCGCCGGTCGCGAGCACCACCTGCTCAGCGGCTATCGTGACCACCCGGCCGGCAGTCTCGTCGAGCGCGTAGAGCCCATGGCAGCGCCGCTCGGCCTGTCCGAGCTTGGGCCCGGTGATCAGATCCACGGCCATGTGATGCTCCAGCACCGTGATGTTTGGATGCGCCTTGACTTTGGCTTCCAGTGTGGTCTGCACCGCGTGCCCGGTGGCGTCGGCGGCGTGGATTACACGGCGATGGCTGTGGCCACCCTCGCGGGTGAGGTGATAGCCGACGTCGCTGGTTTCGTCCCGCGTGAAGGGAACGCCTTGCCCGATGAGCCATTCGATGGCCTGGCGTCCGCGCTCGACCACGTAGCGGGTGACCTCGGCGTTGCACAGCCCCGCACCGGCGATCTCGGTGTCGCGGATGTGATCCTCGGGCGAGTCGTCCTTGGCAAGCACCGCGGCAATGCCGCCCTGGGCCCAATTGGAGGCGCCGTCCAGGAATTCGCGCTTGGTGATGATGCCGACTTTCCTGTGGTCGGCCAGATTGAGCGCGACCGTAAGGCCGGCCAGGCCGCTGCCGACGATGGCGACATCGAAACGCGTCATGTGTTTCTCGCTGGTTCGGAGCGCGGCAGTGTAACCCAACCGCCGGCGCGTGATCGGCGCCGGGCAAATAACCCCGCCCGCAGATGAACTAATACCGGGCAGCCGCTGTCTCTGGCTTAGCAAATCGCGGTGCGTTTCCTGGATAGGTCTCGGCGGGTATACTTAGGCGCCCATTCGAGGCGCCAGTGCGATCAACAACCAGAATATTCAGGAAATGTGGCTAGATGGGCGACCGTGAAGTCGACCAGCAGTTGGTCGAGCGGGCTCAACGGGGAGACAAACAGGCTTTCGAGCTGTTGGTAGCGAAGTATCAGCGCAAGCTCGGGCGCCTGCTATCCCGTTTCATTCGCGACCCTGCCGAAGTGGAAGACGTGGCCCAGGAGGCATTCATCAAGGCCTACCGGGCGTTGCCCTCATTCCGGGGCGACAGCGCGTTTTACACCTGGCTGTACCGGATCGGGATCAACACCGCGAAGAATTATCTGGTGGCGATGGGGCGCCGTGCCCCCACTACCACCGAGTTCGACAGCGAGGAGGCGGAGAACTTCGAGGATGGCGACCAACTCCGGGACTTGAATACCCCCGAAGCGGAACTGATGACCAGGCAAATAGCGGCCACCGTGAACCAGACGATGGAAGAGTTGCCTGAAGAGTTGCGTACCGCAATCACGCTGCGCGAGATCGAGGGAATGAGCTACGAGGACATCGCAAACGTGATGAACTGCCCCATCGGCACGGTGCGTTCGCGGATTTTCCGGGCTCGCGAGACCATTGCGGACAGGCTGCGCCCGTTGCTGGATACGAGCAAGGACAAGAGGTGGTAATTATGGAGCGAATCTCTGCATTCATGGATGGCGAACTCGAGGACCACGAGGCGGCCGGCCAGGTGAGGCGGCTGAAGGAGGATCCTGAGTTGCGTGCCGCCTGGGAAACCTACCACCTGATCGGGGATGCCATGCGCGGTGAAGCCGGGTATTCACCCGGACTGGTGGTCAAGATCGGCGCCAGGCTCGCCGCCGAGCCCACGATACTGGCTCCAAGGCCGCGGATGCAGTTGCGAAACGTCCGCCGCCTGGTGCTTTCGGCGGCCGCGTCGATAGGCGGCGTGGCGCTGGTCGTTTGGCTCGCCCTGTTCGACAATCCCTTCGCTCCCCAGCAAGACCTCGCGGTCAATCAGGTGCCGCTGGCCGCCCAGACCCAGTTGGCCGCCACGCCGGCCAACGGCGCAGTCAACGACTATCTGCTCGCGCATCAGCAGTTTTCCCCGAGCACGGCGATGCAGGGTGTGGCTTCTTACGTCCGGACCGTATCCGGGCAAAATCCGGAACAGCATTGACGATGGCTCGCTCGGCGCTCCTGCTTCCTGCGCTGTTCGGGCTTGGGTTTTCCGCCGGGGTCGCGCTGGCCGACCCGCTGCAGCAATCCGAAGCGCTGGCGATGCTGGAGAAAATCGCCGATGCGGCGCGCGAACTCAACTATGCCGGGACTTTTGTATACCAGCACGGCGATCAGGTCGAAACCTCGCGCATCGTGCATTTCGCCGACGCCAACGGTGAATACGAGAAACTCGAAACCCTCGACGGCCC